>PNIW01000020.1 GCA_002878315.1 Mesoaciditoga sp.
ATTTGAACCAGTCCGTTATGGATGATTTTATCTCGTCAATAGATAAAAGGTCAAAATCAATTCCTTTGAGGCATTCGTCGCTGAATCTGGTAAATCTCGCTGAAGCCATTCTGGTAAGGCTTGCCTTTATCTATGAACTCGTGCTTGATTCTATTGTTGGAAAGGAAGAGATTGAAATTTTCCTGAATTCAGAGCCGTTGTCAGTTCTAAAAACTCTTGGCCTTGAGAAGAGTTTTATTGAGTTTTCAAAGACCTCAAGGACTTTCTGACCGGCAATGGAAAAGTCCATGTAATAAGATATGATTCTTTTTGAGAAATCGTCAATGATGACAAAGATTCTAAACTTTCTTTTTCTTACCATACGCTCGACGAAATCAGCAGACCAAACATGGCCTGGAAACAAGGGCTGCGTGAATTGAGAATAACGCTGATGGGTATGCATGCGTCTTGATACATTGAGAGGCCTTTGAAGGTCACAAGATGTATAAATGCGATATACCTTCTTATGATTGACGCTGATACCATCTTGTTTTAAAAGAGCAAAGATGCGCCTGTATCCGAAAGAAGGATTTCTCAAAGCGATATCTTTTATCTTCTCTTCCAAAGGGTCAGGCTGTTTGAGGTCATTTTTGATGATACGATAAATGGTGGAACGAGACAGGCTGAAATCTTTTGAAATACGCGTTATAGGTAAGCCAAATGAGACAAGGAAAGAGATAACCTGGTTCAAAGATTGTTTTTTTTATTCTCTGAGAGAATTGATTTCTAATTCTTTTTCAGCGAGCAATTTCTTGAGTTCGGCATTTTCAGATTCGAGCAAGAGAAGACGTTTTGCGTCGTTGGTAGAGAACCCTGAGAACTTTTGGACCCATTTGTAATAGGTGGAAGAAGAGATTTGATACTTTCTGCAAACTTCAGAGACAGAAGTGACTTTAGCCTCTGTAAGAATCTGGATGATCTTTTCGACTGAGAACTTTGAAACTTTCATGATGCACCTCCTGAAAAATATTTTACAAAAGATTCCACTTTTGAACGTATCGTTTCAGGGGAGCATCACAGCAATGCAGAACTAAAAGGGAGGCAACAAATGGAAAAGGACGAGAAGTACGTTGAAATTCTATGGTATGGTAAATATAAGGAAATCAAAGTTAATAACAAAACACCTATAGATTATCCAAATCTTCCTTTTCAAGTTGTAGAAACCGTTAATGAACCAAGGTCAAAGGGGAGTAACGTAAACTTATTCTCTGGAGATGAATGGCCAGAAAACTATCCTAAGGATTGGAAAAATAAGTTGATCTGGGGTGATAATAAACTCGTTATGTCCTCTCTTCTAAAGCAGGGATCTGCTGGAAAGATAAATTTAATCTATATAGATCCTCCATTCTACACCGGCGCTGATTTTTCATATAAAACAAAAGTAGGAGATAAAGAAGTTGAAAGGGAACCGTCAATAATAGAACAGAGAGCATATAAAGATACTTGGAGCGGGGGAATTGCCTCTTATCTGAAATATATGTATGAGAGGTTAGTTTTAATGAAGGA
>PNIW01000065.1 GCA_002878315.1 Mesoaciditoga sp.
GGACAGGACTATATTACTTTCAATTCCATTTCATGGATTCAAAATCGGTGATATTGTTGGGTAATGTGTTTGGTTGGGAAGAACTTTCAATTCCATTTCATGGATTCGTCGTAAAGATGATAATCCAGGAGTTGAATTTATTTATAAAACTTTCAATTCCATTTCATGGATTCAAATATAGTGTCAAAATAGAAGCTAGTTCAACTAATATAGTACACTTTCAATTCCATTTCATGGATTCGTAATACCAATAATTTACTATGCATATAGAAATAACAACTTTCAATTCCATTTCATGGATTCAGATAATTACAAATATTCTAACAGAGTTTGGGTTACAGTCTTTCAATTCCATTTCATGGATTCACGCCGTTACATTAACATATGTTTCATCAAGGGCCTTTATCCTCTTTCAATTCCATTTCATGGATTCACAATGAACGTATATATATAGTAAACAAAGAAATATCATTAAACTTTCAATTCCATTTCATGGATTCTTACTAAAATGCCTTTTTTCAGTATGAATATAATTCCTAATCTTTCAATTCCATTTCATGGATTCATAAAATTATTTATAGATTTGGAGATGCTGAAGAAATAAGTTTATATCTTTCAATTCCATTTCATGGATTCAGCGTAATTTGATGCAAAACTGCTAACTGTATAATCAAAATTTGACTTTCAATTCCATTTCATGGATTCACCTGGTTCTATAAATATATATAATAATAGTAGTATTACAATCTTTCAATTCCATTTCATGGATTCTTACAGCCATGTAAGGTAATTTTGATAAAAATTCTTTATCTTTCAATTCCATTTCATGGATTCTTTTTCTAGTATATCTATTTTGAATACTTTTTAAACCTTTATCTTTCAATTCCATTTCATGGATTCTTATGAAAGCTACTATGCTAATCCACCCATGGTATGACAGGCCAATCTTTCAATTCCATTTCATGGATTCCCTAATTACCCATTTTGGTTTAAGAAAACAAAAGGCACAATCTTTCAATTCCATTTCATGGATTCATATCGAAATAATAAAAACGCTCAATGGCGAATTAACAGGATTCTTTCAATTCCATTTCATGGATTCGCTGTAATACAGCTCCCAATAAAGATCTTTTATAATGCTGCTTTCAATTCCATTTCATGGATTCTTTGAAAATGGTATATAGTTATGCTAATGATGTGTCTTTCTTTCAATTCCATTTCATGGATTCAGGCTCTGTAATAATATATAAAGTTGGTGAGAACATGGGAGAGCTTTCAATTCCATTTCATGGATTCCCAGAAATTTATAAACTTATAGTTAATCAACATTTAACTATCTTTCAATTCCATTTCATGGATTCCTTTTTAGTAATTTATGCAATTACAAAAAATATATAAAAAACTTTCAATTCCATTTCATGGATTCATTTAAAGAGGTAGAGCCAGGCTATTATACAGTATGTCAAATGCTTTCAATTCCATTTCATGGATTCTAGTCGTTTTTCTTTTTT
>PNIW01000071.1 GCA_002878315.1 Mesoaciditoga sp.
CTTCGAGTTGTTTGACTATTTCGGCGCGTTTCGAAAGATTGGACGTGGTAAGTAAATCGTTTACAAGTGGATCGATATTCTTTTGAGCAAAACTGACAAAGTTTTGACCTACAAATGCTCCGAATATGCCTGTCGAAGAATAATAGGCGTATGCAAGATCGTAAGGATCTGGATAATCGGCTAAATATCCCATCGTGAAGATCGGTAATTTGAAAGACAGACTATCGCTAAGAAGGTTTGGCCATAGTTCTCCGACGACATTTATTTGAAATTTCGGATTAACCTCTCTTGCGGCATCGCTAAGTGCTGTGAGCGCTAATTGTCCTGTTGTGTCACCGCTTTCGTATATTGCAGAGAATTTGAATCCTTTCTTCCACAGTTCTCCATTGTACGCCTTTTTGAAATATTCGGCGGCCTTTGAAAGATTCTGTTCATATTCTGGTAAATCAGAACTGTAGCCGAATAATCCTTTCATTATTGCGCCGTTTGGCTGAAATGCGAGATTGTTGTACGCTTCTTTTATGTATGCGCTGTACGGAAAGAGATATTCGAAGCCCTTTCTAACATCAAGGTTTGAAAAGAAGTCCGGGGGGATTCCGTTGCCGTCTAATTTTCCAGATCCGATATATGGATTACCTTCACTGACCAAATTCCACGTGAAATTCAATTCGTAGACTGAAAGTTGGGGATAGACCGAAACTTTTATGTTTTTGTTGTTTTGCACCTCGGACAAATTTTCAACTGGTACATAAATCGCATCGGCCTGGCCTGATTCAAGATCAAGCAACCTTGTCGTGAATTCATTTACATATTTTATAACGGCGTATTTTGTGGGGGCAGGCCCTGCCCAGTATTTGTCAAACCTTTGAAAGACTATTTCTCTATTGGGAATATAGTACTTCATGAAATATGGTCCTGTTCCATTTTCTATGTTTGTAAGGGTATCCTGACTGAGAGTAGGGTTATGGTAATACCACCAGTCATCTGCCTTTCCATCCCATGCTTTATTTTCCGCGCACCATTTTTCATCGAGAATGACAGACTCGCATATTCCGCCTTTAGCGAGCGTGTAAAGGAATGGTTCGAATGGTTGTGGAAGATGGATTATCACGTCATTTCCTTTAATTTCAAAATCATTTGCGAGCAAATTGAAAGTATTTATCAAAGCTTGCTTGTATTTATCATTGAGTGGGACTTTCGTGCCGGTTGCAAAGATGCCGAGAGAACTCAAACTCGTATAACTCAATGGATCGCTAAGGCCGAGTTCTTTTGCGACTTCCTGGACGATCGTTGAAACGTAATGCCCATCTATCATGGGTAAAAGTGGCTGGGCAAGCATCCATGAAGGCCCTCCACTGTAATCGAGCAAAACCAATCTTTCGAGAGAATAAACGACATCTTGAGGAGTTAAAAGGTCTCCGTTGTGAAAGTAAACACCCTGTCTGATGTGAAAGACATAGGTTTTTCCATTATCAAGGATTGTTCCGTCTGCGACAGATGGGACATT
>PNIW01000048.1 GCA_002878315.1 Mesoaciditoga sp.
CGCAGAATCTGATTTGGGTTTCAAGGTTCTTTAATTATTATTCTACACGAGTATATGTCAGAAATGAGATATATATCAATTATTCAAAATCAACTTCAACTTGTGATACCATAGTGTTGGTGTCTTCACGAAAATTTCAAATCAAAATTGTTGGACACACTATTGATAATTGAAAAGGAGATGGCATATATGATCAAAGGAATAGCCCATGTTGCCTACACGGCAAGCGACATGGAAAAATCTCTTCATTTCTACTGCGATCAACTTGGATTTGAAAAAGCCTTTGAAATAAGGGATGATGAAGGGAAACCATGGATAAACTACATAAAAGTTGGCAAAAATCAATTCATAGAACTTTTCTATGGCGGCAAAAAGAAAGATCATTCGCAGAATGAAGCGGGGTTTTCACATCTTTGTCTTGAGGTCGATGATATTCAAAAGGTCGTCGAAGAACTCAAAAAGAAAAATGTTATCATCGATGTAGAGCCAAAACAAGGAAAGGATTTCAACTGGCAATGCTGGATAAGAGATCCTGATGGCAATAGAATAGAATTGATGCAGATATCCGAAAAATCCCCGCAATACAAAGCATCGAGATGATATTATGAGATGGCAAAAGATAGTAACCCTTATTTTAGGTTTTTGGTTCGTGATTTCGGCCTTTCTCCCTTACATTTTGAATATGCCTGCTGATGTGTGGAATAACTTTTTTATGGGAATACTTGTGATTCTTTTTGGCTTTTTGATGGTAAGAAATTTCGATTTTTCAGTGTTGATAATAATCCTATCTGGAATATGGATATCCTTTATATCCTTCATACCCGTCTTCTTGACAAAACCTGTCAATATGGTAAATAGCCTCCTGATAGGCATTTTGATAGTTGTAATGTCAATCGTTAAAGGGAAGCAGGTGGTAAGATGAAAAAAATGAGACTCGGCAAAACAGATGTATTTCTTCCGGTAATAGGTCTTGGCACGTGGGAAATGGGCGGAGGAATTTCGCCGGATCCATCAAATGATAAAGAATCAATAAGGGCAATTGTGAGGGCCGTCGAACTTGGAATGACCCATATCGATACAGCGGAATATTACGGAGCAGGTCATACGGAAGAACTGGTAGGAAAGGCTTTGAAGGAGATCGACAGGGATAAAGTCTTTCTGACATCAAAAGTCTGGCCAAATCACCTTAAAATCAAAGATATGCTCAAATCAGTCGAGGGATCACTTAAGAGACTTGGAACGGATCATCTCGATCTCTACCTTATTCATTGGCCTCCGGAAGACATATCGATAACGGAAGCCATTAAGAATATCAACACTGTTCTTGAACGTGGATATACAAGGTATATAGGAGTTAGCAACTTTTCAATTTCTCAACTCAAAGAAGCAATGGAGGCTTCCAAAAATCCAATTGTGTGCGATCAGGTAAGATACAACATCGAAGATCGTGAAATAGAAAAGGCAGGACTTCTTGATTTTTGCCAAAAAAACGGGATAAGTGTCGTTGCATATAGTCCTCTCAACAGGATGGGAATAAGCATAACAGCATCAAAACTTCACAAGATCGCAAAAGAGAGGAATCTAACTCCTGCCCAGATCGCGCTCGCGTGGCTTGTAAAAAAAGGTGTTTTTTCAATACCAAAAGCGATAAGCGAAAAGCATCTTGTCGAAAATGCCAAGGCGGGAGATATAGAACTGACAGAAGAAGAAATGAAATTTTTAGAATAATCTCCAATTCCGAAAGATTAACCCCTTGGGCTAATCTTTCTTTATTCCTTTTTTGATAATTTCGACAACATTTTTCCAGTAATTTGAATCCTGAGCAAATCTCTTCATTGAAAATGGCATTGTGTTAACAATGATAAAATCGACGGTAATATCAACCGGAGATGCAAGATGAGATTCAAACTCTTTGAATATGCTTATAAGATGATCCCTCATACGTTTTTGAATATTCGTTCTTTTTTTGTTTATCGTCTCATCGATGTATATCCTCATGAAAAGCGGCAGAAGATTTTCTCGTGATTTTGCGATCTCTTGGTAAAGATCAAAGAGCATCTCTATCTTTCTATCAAGATCGCATTTGCATTTTTTAGTCTTGACCGTAGCGTTGAGAAATTCGGAAAGTACGTAAAGTAAAGTTTCTCCAAGAAGATCGTCTTTGCTCTTGAAATATGTGTAAAGCGTTCCCTTTCCAACCTTTGCTCGGCTGGCAATCAGATCTGTAGTAACCTCTTCGAAATTTTTTTCGCTCAAAAGAGAGAGCGAACTCTCGATTATTCTTAAACGCTTCTCATCCTTCTTTACCTGCATGACTTGATTATAACATATATTTAGACTGGTTTATTAAAATGTGTATGTAATCTTTTCTTTCTATGGTATAATTTTTTGAAAAATTTAAAAAGTGGTGAGACTCATGGGATACAAAAAAGAGATGATGGAATCCGAGATAATGAAGATCGTCTCTCAGGCACTTTTAAATATGAAGGATCCAAGAATTGAAGGGATGATCTCGGTCACGCGAGTGGAGTTATCGAATGATAAAAGATACGCAAAGATTTATTTAAGTCTTTACGGAAATGAAGAGGAAAAAAACTCCGAGATTTTTGGAATAATAGAGAAAGCGAAGGGATATTTCAAAACGGAAATAGCAAGAAATATTCACACCTTTAAAGCACCGGAAATAACCTTTGTAAGGGACAGAGGGATAGAAAAATCATTCGAGATAGACAAACTTTTTAAAAAGATAGAAAATGAACGGCATAATCAAAGTTGATAAACCTGAAGGACCTACTTCTCACGATGTTGTTGAAAGAATCAGAAAGATATCCGGCATGCGGGCAGGTCATGCCGGAACGCTTGATCCATTTGCGAGCGGGCTGCTTCTGGTAGGCATTGGAGAAGGAACAAGAATTCTTGAATATTTTCTGGATCTTCCCAAAACTTACGAGGCCGTCGCGCATTTAGGAATTATAACAGACACATATGATCGGACCGGAAAGATAACGGAGAGGCACAAATGCGTTGCTGACGAACAAATGGTAAGGGATGCTTTTCTTTCCTTTACCGGAGAGTATTACCAGGTACCTCCTATGTATTCGGCGAAAAAGGTATCGGGAAGAAAACTCTACGAACTTGCGAGAGATGGAAAAATAATAACAATGCCTCCTTCAAAGGTAATGATATACGAAATAAAGGTTGAGAAGGTTGAACTGCCGTATATTAAATTCAAAGTTGTTGTCTCCGGCGGCACTTATATTCGCGCGTTGTGCAGAGACATAGGCATGAAACTTGGGTGTGGCGCCATAACGGAAGAACTCAGAAGGACGAAGATAGGTCCATTTGATCTTGAAGGAGCGATAAATCCTTTCGATAAATATCAAATCGAAGGAATAATACCTTTAGAAGAAATAAGTAAAGATTTGTTTAAAACCGTTATCGTCAACGAATCCGGAGAAAAGAAAATGAAAAATGGAATGCCTTTGAAAATAGAAGATTTGATAGTCTACGAGGACTTTGAAAAGGAAGACATTGTTAGGGTTTTAAGCAAGGGAAGGTTGATATCTCTTTCGATCGCGCAAAGGAGTTCTAAATTTTTCGATACCGTGAAAAAGCACGAAAGAAATGACATACTCCTAAAGCCAAAGAAGGTGTTTTTACATTGAGATCTCTAACTATAGGGGTTTTTGACGGTGTCCATCTTGGGCACACTTACATGGTAAAAAAGATGGTCAGTTATGCCGTAACCCATCATCAGATTCCAACGGCAATAGTCTTTGAAATGCCATATGAAGCAATTGTAGATCCGCAAAATTTTGAGGGATTGATAACTACTCCACAAGAAAGAGTTGAACTTCTAAAAAAGATTGGAGTTGTAGATGTTATCGTTCAAGACTTACGTGAGATAGCCGAAATGAATGAAAGGGCCTATGTAGATCTGCTTGTCAACAAGTACGAAATGAAAAGTATTTACATAGGCTATGACTTTAAATTTGGAAAACGTGCCAAAGGAGATATAGACTTGCTAAAGGAAATGGGCAAGATCATGGGTTTTATGGTTGATGTAACTCCTAAAATTATCGATGGCGGAGTGAGGATAAGTAGTTCTCTTATAAGAAGAGAGATAAAGGACGGTAGGGTCGATGTAGCCGCGCATTTTCTTGGCAGGGCATTTTCTATTTCCGGTACGGTTTTCAGAGAACGCGGCATAGGATCGGCAATAGGATTTCCCACTGCGAATATCTCGAGAGAAGGTGCAAATCTCGTTGTGCCCAAATACGGTGTTTATCTTGTCAGATCGGTAATAGACGGTTCGACAGTTTATGGCGTTATGGGCATAGGCGTCAGACCAACTACGGATACGGATGGCAACGTGACGTACGAGGTGCATTTCTTAGATGGAGAATATAAACTCGCGGGAAAGAAACTCAAAGTCGAACTTCTTGAATTTATGAGACCGGAGATCAAATTCAAAGATTTGGAAGAACTAAAAGAGGCCATAAGGAAAGATGTTGAAAGGGCACACGAACTGATATTTCAAAAGTCTTATGAAAAAATTTGATTATACAAATGCTCCCATCTTAAAATCCCTTTTGAGACTTGCTTTACCATCGATGGGAGCGTCTTTTTTCTCATCCATATACAATTTGATAGACACTTTCTGGATAGGCCATTTAGGAGCAGATCAGGTGGCTGGTGTTACACTTGCCATGATGATCTTCTATTACGGATCCATCTTTAACGATCTTTTTGGCACGCCATCTGTGATAATGATATCAAGAAGGTATGGAGAAGGCAATTACGAAGAGGTAAAATGGGTGGTAGGCCAGACAATTCTTGCAAAGATAACGCTTGGAACCATTTTTGTGATTTTCGCGTACATCTTTCTTGGACCAATGTTAACTCTTATAGGGGCAAATAAAAGTACTTTCACCTACGGGGTAGATTTTTTGAAATGGAGGCTTTGGGTAACACCTCTTTCCTTTGCCGGATACACCATGATGACAACTTTTAGAGGTACCGGAGATTCTTACAAGTTATTCTGGGTACAAGGTATTTCGGCGGGAATTAACGTATTACTTGATCCTATATTCATTTATTCACTCGGAATGGGCGTGAGCGGAGCGGCAATAGCCTCAGATATATCTGAGATATACCTGCTCGTTATGGGAGTAATTCTTTTAAATAACGAGAAAAGCTATGTAAAATTCAACCCTTTCAAGTATATAAGGCCAAGATCCGATATCATAAAGAAGATGGTTTCTCTTGGAATTCCAAGCGTCTTTGATACATTTTCGGCAAATTTTGTTTATACCATTGTGCTTAGATTTGTATCTGTCTACGGTGCGGATTTAGTTGCGGCCCTCGGAATAGTGAATAATATAAGAAGTATTTCCTTCACACTTGGTTTTTCAATGAATATGTCCACTTCAACGATGATTGGGCAAAATTTGGGGGCAAAGAAGAGCGAAAGATTAAAAAAAATAATTCTTGCCTCTGTATGGCTTGGAGAACTTTTGATAGCCGGTTACGTCTTCGCGCTTTTCTTTTTTGGATCCCAGATAACCTACTTTTTCACACCGAATGACAATGTTGCAATGATGGGTGGAATAATCATGAAGTTCTTTGCTATCAACGAGATCTTTTTCATAATCGCCATGATCGGGTATGGTGTGCTAACTGGAGGAGGGCTTACTAAAACAACTATGATGATAGGAATCATTTCAGACTGGCTTGTTCTTGCCCCTCTTGTTATCATTTTTTCCATTCTTCACATGAGATGGGAATTTCTAATCTTTGCTTTCGTTGTTCAAAGCGTTGTAATGGCAATTTTGGCCATTTTTGAGGTGAAAAAAGGTAAATGGATTGAACAGAAAATATGAACTTTATGGTAAAATATATTTAGACTCGGACTCAGAATGTGGGCATATCCCATTCTTGGTTCGAAGTGACGGAGGTGCTATATGGAAAAGGAAGAAAAGAGTAAGATCATCGAAAATTTCAGGATCAACGAGAAAGACAGCGGATCGGTAGAGGTGCAGGTGGCACTTTTAACGGCGAGAATCAACCATTTAACCGAACATCTCAGTAACCATCCGAAAGATTTTCATTCGAGAAGAGGTCTTCTTAAAATGGTTGGAAAGAGAAGAAGGCTCCTTCGATATCTTATGAATCGTAAACCGGATGTTTACAAAGACCTCATATCGAAGTTAAATTTAAGACGGTAATTTTTTTTAATTATTTTGAAGCGGGGGTATCCCGCTTCCTTCTTTGAAAAATTAAGAGGTGATTAAATGTACAAAGTTTGGAAAAAACATTTTAAAGGCAGAGATCTTGTAATAGAAAATGGCAAGATTGCCAAACAAGCAGATGGAGCATTTGTTGTCAATTACGGAGAATCGACGATTCTTGTTACTGCCGTTATGGAAAAGAACGCAAAAGAAGGACTTGACTTTTTTCCTCTGACCGTTGAATTTCAGGAAAAATTCTACGCAGCAGGTAAGATTCCGGGAGGATTCATAAAACGTGAAGGGAAACCTTCGGAAAGCGGAATCCTGTCTGCCAGAGACATAGATAGGCCTATAAGGCCTTTATTCCCAGAAGATTTTAAAATGCCAGTCCAGATCGTCGCAACAATACTTTCTTTTGATCCGGATAATCCACCCAACACATGGGGAATTCTTGGTGCTTCTCTTGCTCTGAACGCGTCCGTTATACCCTTCAACGGAATAGTTGCAGGCGTTAGAATAGCGCATGTCAAAGGGGGATATGTCTTCTTTCCTTCAGAAGAGATTGCAAAAGAAGCAGACATTGATCTTATAGTTGCAGGAACTAAGGATGCCATCACAATGGTGGAAGGAGAGGCAAATGAGGTAAGTGAATCTCAGATGGTTGAGATCCTTATGGAGGCTCATAATGCCATAAAAGAACTCGTTGAATTTCAGGAAGAAATTTTGTCAGAATTCAAAGTTGAGAAATTCCAGTACGAAAAGAATGAATTAGAGGAAGGGTTAAAGGAGAAATTCTTGAGTTTGCTCTCAAATGAAGAGATTGAAAAAAGGCTACTTACGCCCGGAAAGCATGAAAGAGACAAAATGATAGAAGAATACAAAAAATCTATGATAGATTCTTTCATTAACGAAGCAGCAATACCAGAAGAAAAAGTTGATGAAACGAAATACCATCTTTCCGAGATATTCGAAGGTCTTGTGAAAAACAGGATGAGAAGGATGATCTTCGAAAAGCATCTTAGAGTTGATGGACGAGGTCCTGATGATATAAGGCCTATAACGTGTGAACTTGGCCTTCTTCCGAGAACACATGGAAGCGCTTTATTCACAAGAGGAGAAACCCAAAGTCTTGGAGTCGTAACGCTTGGCGCTTCAATGGATGTTCAGATAATAGATACCTTGATTGAAGAAGGCGAAAAAAGATTCATGCTCCATTACAATTTCCCACCTTTTAGCGTTGGCGAGACCGGTAAGTTTGGAAGTCCTGGAAGGCGCGAAATAGGGCATGGTCATCTTGCCGAAAGGGCTCTAAAACGCATGATACCTCCAGAGGAAGAATTTCCTTACACGATAAGGGTTGTTTCCGAGATACTTGAATCAAACGGTTCTTCATCCATGGCAACTGTCTGTTCCGGTTCGCTTTCTTTGATGGATGCCGGTGTGCCAGTCAAAAAACATGTTGCCGGTGTGGCAATGGGGTTGATTTTTGAACCTGACGGATGGATCGTTCTGACAGACATAATGGGAATGGAAGATCATCTTGGAGACATGGACTTCAAAGTTGCCGGGACACGTGATGGGATAACTGCTTTCCAGATGGATGTCAAGGTTGGCCAGGTATCAGCAGATATTCTAAAAGTAGCGCTTGAAAAAGCCCGCATAGCGAGAAATAAGATTCTCGATATAATGTACGGTGCTATACCAGAGCCAAGAAAATCTCTCTCTAAATATGCTCCTATTATAAAGATTACATTCGTTCCGGCAGATAAGATAGGAGAACTAATAGGACCCGGAGGAAGAAATGTAAAGGCCCTTTCAGAGGAGTACAATGTTGAAATTCAAATAGAAGAAGACGGTAAGGTCAAGGTCGTCGGAAATGATTCCAAAAAGATAGACCAGGTCATAGCCTATATCTCCAATATGAGTAAAGAAATAAAGCAAGGAGAGCGCTTTATGGCTACGGTAAGTCGTGTTGAGAAATATGGATTTTTTGCCGAAGTGGTTCCCGGAAGGACAGGCCTTGTGCACATATCGAAGATGGGCAGACACGTAAAAAACGTCGCAGATGTGGTCCACGTTGGTGATAAGGTTAACGTCGAGATAACGGGTTTTGATCCGTCGGGAAAACTTCAGTTGAGGCAGATAATCGATGAAGAAGAGGAACGTACAGAAGGGAGAGATAACAATAGAAAGTGGAACGGCAATAAATCAAAAAGAGAGAATAGCGACTAAAAATCTTAAAAATGGGGCGCTTATGGTCCTTAAAAATATCCCTTCTTTAAGGACCATAACTATAGGAATAGGGGTAAAGGTTGGCTCTATAAATGAAAAAGAAGGAGAATATGGAATCTCCCATCTTATAGAACATACTGTTTTTAAGGGAACCAAAAGTTTTTCTTCTTCCGAGATCAAAAGAAAGATAGAAAAATTTGGTGGTATAATAAACGCCTTTACGTCTGAAGAGTACACGCTTTTTGAATCGAAAGTACCGGATTTTGCGGCAAGAGAATCTTTCGATGTTCTATTCGAACTTGTAAATTCTCCACTATTTCCGGAAAAAGAGATAGAGTCAGAAAAGAAAGTGGTACTTGAAGAGATAGCGATGTATGAAGATGATCCGGCAGCGCTTTCCGAAGAAAACCTTTTGAAATCCATATGGGGAGATACGGAATACGGAAGGCCGATAGCAGGTAGGGCCGAAAGTGTCAGAAAAATAACTAAAGATCAAATAGAGGCCTTTTTCAACAATCATTACGTTGCCGGGAATATGATAGCAGTCTTAATAGGAAATCTTTCTGCTATTGATCTTGATTACGTAGAAGAAAAGATGGCTTCAATAAAAAGTTCAAAACTTCAGAATCTAAAACTCGACCCGCACCCACTTGATCCGGTTATAAAGATAGTTGAGAAAAGCGATCTAAATCAGGCAAATGGGAGCATAGGGATTCCATCTGCCCCGCGCGGAGACAAGATGAGTTATGCGCTTAGCGTGATTTCTACAATCCTCGGAAGCGGAATGAGTTCTATTCTTTTCGATAAATTGAGAGAAAAACTCGGTCTTGTTTATTCTATTTCTTCATCGAATCAATCCCATTCTTTTTGCGGGGAGTTTACCATAAACTTCTCAACGTCGCTTCAAAATACCGGCAAAGCCTTGAATGAGATAAAAAAAGTGTTAAATGAGCTTCCGGAAGAGATATCGAAACAATTAGAATACGGCAAGAAAAAGGTTAAGGGCAGGCTTCTTATGTCAACCGAATCGACTCTTGCAACGATGTACATGATCGTCGATGATTATTTCACGATAGGCAAGATAAGAGAGATAGATGAGATAAGCGAAAATATAGATGCCGTCAAGGAAGAGGATGTAATGAAAGCCTTTGAAAGATATATGAAAAGGAAATGGACGCTCTCATTTGTCGGACCTCGGGGGTTGTCAAAATTCTTTAACAAGTGCGAATTCGTGGTGAATCACAATGGCAATTGAGTGGAAACCCATAGAGAATATAAAAGAGGGAGAAATATTAGCAGAAGATTTGTACGATAAATCTTCTTTTAATGTCTTGCTTGCCAAGGGAACAAAGATAACAAGGGATAAAATACAAATTTTAAGAAGCCGTGAGATACTATGGCTTCCAATAGAGACAAAGGAAAAGTTATCGGATGAACTTGAGAAGATAAAGAGTTCTATAGATTTCGATCAGGAACTCATAAAGAATGAAGAGCCAATAGCGGTAGGAATTAAATTGTCTATACAGGAAGAGATGTACCAGAACTTCATAGATTCCTTTAAAGATATATCGAGAGAATTGAAGATCGGTGAAAAAATAGATCCAATCCCTATTCAGAGGACTGTCGGCGTGCTTGTAGACGAGATGATGACTCAAAAAGAGTTCGTTGTTAACCTTTTCAGAAAACATCCGAGCGGATATCTTTACAAACATGGAATAAACACGGCCATCCTCTCTTTGATGATAGGAATCTCCCTTTCAATGTCGAGGTACCATCTTGTGCCTCTTGCCCAATCTGCGGTTTTTCACGATATAGGATTGATGCTTTTGGATGATCCAAATTATGTGGATATAGGGAAGATGACCAAAAGGGAAAAACTGCTTCAGCATACTGCTATAGGTTACAAGGTACTTTCGACATCGGGCACTATCGATAACAGAGAAGTACTCGATGCGATCCTTGAGCATCACGAAAAGTACGATGGAAGCGGCATTCCGCTTGGAAAAGCAAAAGATGACATAAATTTCTACGCAAAGGTTATTCAAATTGCCGATGCGTACGATTCTTTGACTTCTACAACATCTGAAGCCCTTAAAATGAGCCCCTATCAGGCGATAAAATGGATTCTTTCAAGGGCGGGAAAAGATTACGATCCTTACGTCGTCAACAATTTTCTTAAGGTAGTCGGCATGTATCCGACAGGCACACGTGTGAAACTTAGCAACGGAAAATCAGGCATGGTCTTACGATCGAGCGGTGTTGGTTTGCTTGTTCCCGTTGTCGTTGTCGAGGACAAAATCATAGACCTTTCAAAAGATAAGAATATATGGATAGAGGCCGTTATTTATTGAAAGGAGGAATAAGAATGAAAGATGTAATGGATTTTACCTACTTTCTCCCAACAAAAATAATCTTTGGAGCCGGAAAAATAAATGAAATCGGGGATCTCGCAAAAGGTGTTGGCAAGAAAGCGCTCGTAGTTACCGGAGGCAAGAGTGCAAAATCAACTGGTTTACTCGATAAGGTAACGAAAGCGTTCGAAAAAAATGGCATTAAATATGTCCATTTCGATAAGATCGTTCCAAACCCACTTTCAACAACTGTAGATGAGGGGGCAAAGATCGCGAAAGACGAGAAATGTGATTTTGTAATAGGTATAGGCGGTGGAAGCCCGATTGATTCTGCAAAGATGATCGCAGTAGTCGCAAAATCGGGAGGAAACTGCTGGGATTACACAAATGTCGGAGGCGGGAAGGTGCCAACCGATGCGCTTCCAATAATAGCAATACCAACGACGCATGGAACGGGAACAGAGGCAGATCCTTTTGCCGTCGTTACAAATCCGAAGACAAATGAAAAGATAGGAGTCGGATTCGATCTCATATTTCCAAGGATATCGATAGTCGATCCGGAATTGATGATATCCCTTCCTCCAAATCAAACTGCCTCTACGGGAATGGATGCATTTTACCATGCAATAGAATCTTATGTGAATTTAAACCATCAGCCGACCTCGGATTTGCTTGCGCTCGAGGCAATATCACTTATAAATCAGTATCTTCCAATCGCTTATAGGGACGGAAAGAACATTGAAGCACGCACAGCACTCGCATGGGCAAGCACTGCCGCAGGTATATGCGAGACCTTATCGGGATGCATAGCAAACCATTCACTCGAGCATCCTGTAAGCGGCCATTATAATGTGACACATGGTGTCGGACTTTGTGCGACTGGTCCTGCTTTATTCGAATACATTCTTCCACATGTAAAGGAAAGACTTGCAAAGGTTGCGCTGACAATGGGAGCGCCCGATTCCATAACGGATACAGAAGAACTTGCACATCTTTCCATAGAACTCATAAGAAGGCTTCAAAAATCAGTTGATCTTGACGTTTCACTTTCTAAACTTGGAGTTGAAAGATCAAAGATAAAACAACTTGCATCTGATGCCATGAGAACTATGGGAGGGCTTATAGAGGTAACCCCAGGAAATCTTAAGATCGAGGATCTTGAAAAGATATACGAGAGATCATTTTGAAATTTAAAATCAATGTGATATAATTTTATCCTTTCCAAAATCAATTAAGGGGGTAGTAAAATGCGGAAGTACATTGTCATGGTGGCGTTGGTTTCGGTACTTGCTTTTTCGGCACTGGCTGGTGGTATTCAATTTAATCTACTGACCTACTACACTTTGAATTTGCAAAATCAAACATCATCACAACCTGCGAATATTTTCCCAATAGCCTACCTGAATATTCCCGTGACGAAAGATCTTAACATTAGTATTCAGGATTATCTTGCAACAAATCTTGCAACATTCTCGGCCTTTGGAGTAACCTTGATTCAGCCGACATTCTGGTATGCCAATTATTATTCCGGAGATTGGAATATCTACGCTGGTAAATTCAGATCAAACCATGTCCTGACAAGAGAATCAAACTACTTGTGGATAATGCCATGGGTTGGCGGATTTTACGATTACATTACCGGTGGTGAGATCAATTACAATTCAGGTAACATTGCGATGGGTGTAAGATACGATCAACCAAGTTCCACCTTTGGAGGGTATGCTGGATATGTTTCTAAAAATGCGAGTTTTTACGCATATGCATCTCAGGATTTCAATTACGCTAAAAATAACAAAGTTCATCTCTCGGCCAATGGCCAGGTAAATTTTAGTCTTGGAGATGTCTCAATGTCGGCTATAGGTGGTGCGGCATACGATCTTTACACAAACAACCCAACATTTGGAATGCCAACGTGGGAAGTTGGATTGAAAGCAAATTACAATCAATTTGCCTTCCAGGGACTTTACGCAAACCAGCCGACAGTCACATCGGCCTACATACATTACGATACGACAGATCCTGACAGATACGGGTATCCTTTGCAGGTGGCAAATGCCATTCTGACTTACAATCTTGACAAATCAAACGCGATAGGTGCACTCGTCGATTGGAATTCAAAGCTTTCACAGCCATCTTTAGGTTTATTTTATAAACATGGATATTTCAGCGTTACCGTTGGTACCGGAAACATGATCGGATCAATTCCTGGAAACAATTATATAGTGCTTAATTACTCAACTTATGTTTCTCTACCTCTAACTTCAGGCCCCCTTTTCTGAAGGAAAAAGGGTTTAATTGCCCACGAAAGTG
>PNIW01000004.1 GCA_002878315.1 Mesoaciditoga sp.
TTCATTAACTTTTGATGAAAATGGGACACTTTCAGGATTTATGTTAAAAACGGGCTTAAAACTCTTCAGAATCGAAAAATCGTTACACATTACTTTGCATGCTCTAATTCAGATTCTAAATTCAGTAGTGTATACTTGTAGTGATTGATCTCTGCCATAGAGTAAAAATTGCGTTTGATGTTAAATTCAACTTCTGTACAGGGAGGTTTAAAATGAATTTCGATAAGATCGAGATAGGGCAAAATTTCGAAAGCGATATAACCGTAACCGATGAGATGGTAAAAGAGTTTGCAAAAATAACCGGAGACAACAATCCTTTGCATTTAGATGAGGAATTCGCTAAAAAAACGCAATTTGGAAAAAGAATAGCACACGGAATGCTCGTCGCATCTTTGATATCTAAGGTTTTAGGAAGGGACTTCCCAGGCCCAGGAACTGTTTACGTATCACAGTTTGTTCAATTTAGAAAGCCAGTCTACATAGGAGAAGATGTCAAAATAAGAATAGAGGTAAAGGACAAAAAAGTTGAAAAGAGACGTCTGATCTTGGATACAACGGTTATGGCCGGAGGCAGGGCAGTTATAACGGGTGAGGCTGAAGTATATCTTCCAGAGCAATGATTCGAAATTTAAAGTTAGTTCGGTATATAGTATAATAAACATAAAGAAATATTTGAAAGGGGCTTTAATATGAGAATACTCAGCGGCATGAGACCGACCGGACATTTGCACATAGGAAATCTTGTTGGAGCACTTGATAACTGGGTTAAACTTCAAGAAGGAAATGAGACGTACTTTTTCGTTGCGGACTGGCATATGCTCACGACAGGTTACAAAGACACCTCAACGCTTTCTCAGATGACCAAAGTTTTAGTCATAGAATATCTGTCCGCAGGGATCGATCCGCAAAAAAGCGTCATCTTCGTTCAATCAGCGATCAAAGGTCATGCGGAGTTATTTTTGATCCTTTCAATGATAACGCCTCTCGGAAGGCTTGAAAGGATTCCCACGTACAAAGAACAGTTAAGGGAATTATCGGATAGAGAAATAACAACCTTCGGGTTTTTGGGATATCCGGTTCTTATGGCCTCGGATATACTCATATACGATGCTGACGGGGTGCCGGTTGGAGAGGATCAGACATACCATCTTGAATTCACGCGTGAGATCGCAGAGAAGTTCAATTCTCTTTACGGAGAAACTCTTAAAATTCCAAAAGCCCTTTTTTCACCGGTTCCGAAATTGTTGGGAACAGACGGAAGAAAGATGTCTAAAAGTTATGGTAATGTCATAAACATCGATTCCAATTTAAAGGAATTGAAGGATAAGATAATGCCAATGCCTACAGATCCAGCGAGAATTCACAGGTACGATCCTGGCACACCGGAAAAGTGCAACGTATGGCATTACCATCTTGCTTTTAACACGCCAAAGGAAAAATTGGATTACATTCATGAAGGGTGCACAAAGGCTACGATTGGATGCATCGAATGCAAAAAGATTTTAATAGAAAGCATGGCTAACAAACTCGGCCCTATATGGGAAAAGATCGCCTATTACAAAGCCCATGAAAATGAAGTCGAAGAGATAATAAATGACGGAAATGAAAAGGCTAAAAAAAGTGCAGAAGAAACCATGAAAAGGGTCAGAAGGGCCATAAATCTTTCTTTTTGAGGTGATAGATGGAGGTAAAGACGGGTCAATTTGAAGGTTCTCTCGATCTTTTACTCTTTCTGGTAAAAAAACATAAGATGAATCCTCTCGATCTTAAAATATCCGAAATAACCGATGAATTTGTAGCCTATGTCAAAGAAATGGACAAGGTCGATATAGAAAGCGCATCAGATTTTATACTTATGGCTTCAA
The DNA here is from genome assembly GCA_002878315.1 of Mesoaciditoga sp. Taxonomy (GTDB): domain Bacteria; phylum Thermotogota; class Thermotogae; order Mesoaciditogales; family Mesoaciditogaceae; genus Athalassotoga. The sequence goes on from PNIW01000004.1 coordinate 1,866, forward strand.
CGCTTATGGAGATAAAGTCGAGAATGCTTTTGAATCCTTCAAAAGAAGTTGTCGAAAAACAATCAGAGATCGCAAAGCAACTTTACGAGTATTCGCTGGTAAAGGAAGCGATGGAGAAGATAGAAAGACTTTACAATCTACATTCAATGGAATACGACATTTCAATAATTCCAGAATTCGTAAAAGAAATTCCAGATGCCCTGCCAGACGAGTTCATGAAGATCATAAACAGTGTCAAAAATGAGATAAATCTGAGAAAAAAGGTTTACAGGATAACGCGCGATCTTTATTCTTTTTCAAAGAAAATGGAAGCGGTCAAAGCGCTTATATCAAAGCGCAGGAAGATGAAATTGGGTGAGATAATTGAGACATCTAAAGATAGACTCGAGGCCGTCGTTACCTTTGTAACTATTCTTGAACTTTTAAGATTGAAATTCATAATCATAGATTCGGAATCATCGGTGATGATAAATGAAGAATACGATGGCTGAGATAGAAGCGCTTATAATGAGCGGACGCGGGCTTACAGTGCAAGAATTGATCAGGTTAACGGGAAAAACAAGAAATGAAGTACTTGAAAGCATAGACAAAATAGAAGAAGAATACTCAAAGGAAATCCATGGCGTTGAATTAAAAAATGTAGCCGGAAAGTATTCTTTTTTTACCAAGGCCGATTATGCTGAAAGCATTTCAAAGATAAAAAAGAGATCCGTAAGCGAATTGACGAATTCTCAAATGCAGGTCCTTGCCATAATAGCATATAATCAACCTTTAACTTTAAAGGAAATAGAAAGATTTCGTGGTAGCAGTTGTGCGAATCAGACAAAAGAGTTGATCTCGCTTGGCCTTGTGAGAAGGATACGCGACAGATCAAAGAAAGGCAATCCATTCACGTACGTAACGACAGACAATTTTTTAAAAATTCTTGGTATATCTGATATATCGAAGTTAAAGGAGGATCTGCTTGAGGATACAAAAGTACCTCAGGATGTGCGGAATAACATCGAGGAGGAAGGCTGAAGAACTCGTAATAAATGGAAAGGTGAGCGTAAACGGTAACACGATACACGATTTTGTCTCTGTAAGTGAAACAGACGATGTAAGGGTAGAAGGGAAAAAAGTTGCGATCAGAGAAAAGGTCTATTACATTTTCAACAAGCCTGCTGGATATTTAACGACAAAAAACGATCCGCAGGGAAGAAAGACGATCTTTGACATATTGAAGATAGAGCCAGATATCTTTCCAGTTGGAAGATTGGACGCAGATACCGAAGGGCTATTGATTTTGACGAATGATGGAGAGATGGCCCAAAAATTGCTACATCCACGCTTTGAAGTGCCGAGAACTTACGAATTAATCGTGGAATCAAAGGTCGAAGGCGAAGAATTAAAAAAACTCGAAGAAGGCATAACATTGCCTTATGGATACAAGGCAAAAATGAAGGCCAAAATCTTAAGATACGAAGGATTGAAGACTCATCTTAGAGTTTCAATAAATGAAGGAAGAAAGCGTGAGATAAGGAGAACTTTTAAATTCATGGGCCATCCAGTCATTTATCTGAAAAGAATTTCATTCGGTCCTTTGAATATAGGCGATCTTCCTCGCGGCAGTTTTAGAAAATTAACAGAAAAAGAATTAAAAGAGTTGAGAGAGTATGTAAATAGAAAATGAGACCCAATCGGGTCTCATTACAAAAACTGTTGAGGGGGGATAGGGGGTATCCACTGTCAGATACATCATACCACAGTCATTGTTTCTTTTAGGTTATTTAACGAACAAAATGTTGTAAAAAAATATAGTTTCTTGGAAAGGAGAATCATCCTATGAAAAGAAGAGTTTCAGTTTTTTTAATCCTTTTAAGCGCGCTTTGCATTTCAATAGCCTTTTCAATGACAGTAGATCAGAATGGCATCAATATGCTTATTGGTGCCCAAAACAGCATTCAACTGTACAAGGAATATGGAGACGTGAGCGGCTTAAATCAGGCCATTGCCCAGATAAATCTTTTCCTTTCACAGTATACACAGCCGGCTCAGTACATAGGTCAGGCGTATGAAACTTTAGGGGATGCCTATTTCCTTTTGAACAATTATTCTCAGGCTGTAAATGCATACAGTATGGCGATAAAGTATCTAACGGCAGGATCGCCGGACTATAATTATTCTGTCTATTCTTTAGCATATTCTTACATGGAAAGTGGAGATTATTCAAATGCTCTTAAATATTTTTCTATGCTTTACAATACCTCTTATTCGGATGAAGCAAAAGTTTTGACCGGAGGAATATATTTCAATCTTGGCCAGTACGATCAGGCTACGTCAGTTCTAAGTACAGTCCAGACCAATAAATGGAAGGCATGGGCTTATTATTATATGGGAAGAATAAATTTCAATCTCGGAAATTATTCGAAGGCGATAACCTTGCTTGGAAACGTTTCACAATATTCGCAAGATTTGAATGTTGTCGAACCTTCGATATATTATCAATCTTATGCCTATTTGAAAAGCGGAGATATTCAAAACGCAATAAAAGTAGCGCAAAATGCCTTGAACACGTACCCTCCCACAACGTGGACCTTTGATCTTTATATGATACTCGGTCAATCTTATTACGAGAATGGACAGTACAAAGAGGCGATAAAGAGTTTTGAAAGTGCCCAAAATCTTAACACATCATCTATGTACGATGCTATAAGTGCCAAGGCGTGGGCCGAATATAAACTCGGAGATTATTCGGATGCGATATCTGACTGGGAAAATGTGCTTAACAACTCTAAAAATATAGAACTTGCCTTTAACGCGGGAATAAATGCCGGAAGCACTTTAAGGGAGAACAAGGATTTTGCCAGCGCAATAAAACTTTACGATCAGATGCAATCGAGATTTCCGTCGTACACAGACAATATAAATCTTGAAAAAGGAAAGACCTATCTCGAAAGCGGTGATTACCAAAAGGCAACATCTATATTCACAACTCTTTCGAAATTATCCGGCACCATAAAGGACTCGGCGATTTACTGGCTTGCCTATACCTACAACCTTCAGAACAATTACACCCTTGCGATATCCACTCTGTCAAACCTAATTCAGAGTGCCCAGAGTTCTGACACAAAGGCAAAATCTTACATGCTCGAAGGAGACATCTACGCAAGGGCTCTCCAGTATGACAATGCCATAACAGCATACAAAAATGCGATGAATTTCGGAAGCCAAACTACGAAGTTAACGGCTGGATATGATCTCGGCCTTATGTATTACAACAACGGAGATTACAATAACGCCGCAAAGCAGTTCACATATGTTATAAACAACAGGACTGTGGATCCAAATCTTGCTCTTAACGCCGCTTATTACCTAAGTCAATGTTATGTGAATTTAAAGGATTACAATTCTGCCATAGCAACATATGATTGGATAACAAAGTACGATTTCCAGAATCTTTACAGATCATCGATATACGTCCTTAAAGCGATTGCAATGGAAAAACTTGGACTCTATTCCCAGATACAGGCGTATGTGGATTCCGTTTTAAACAGTTATCCAAATATCTCAACAAAAGATGATCTGCTTTACTACAAAGCGAATGCCTACATGAAAACGAATAATTTTTCGAAAGCCTTTGAAATAGCAAAATCGCTCTCAAGTCAGAATATGTCGAGTGATGCCAAGGGAGGAGTGCTTTACATAGAGGCAAAGTATTACCAGTACATAAATGATCTCCCAAATGCGGAAAAGTACTTCAAAAACGTCTACATGCTTTATCCATCAAGTAGCGTCGCACCTCAGGCTGCTTACGATCTTGGAATGATATATTACTCGGCCCATAATTATTCTAATGCAAATGATGCTTTCTTTGCGCTTGTCTCGCTCTTCCCGTCAAACCCACTTGCTCCAGAGGCGCTTTACTATATAGGTCTCTCTTACGAAAATATGGGCCAGGCGAGTAATGCCATCAAAATTTACAATTCTTTGATTTCAAAATATCCAAATTCATCTTACGTTTCTAAGGCTCAAGCCAGATTATCTGTGCTTGAAAAGCGGTGAATTTAATGAAATGGATCTATTTTTTCATTTCGATCTTTTTAATTTCAACATTTGCGGTGGCCACACCTATAAACCTTCAAATAACTGCCAATTACTATTCCCATACTCTCGAATTTGAAGGTACATTTGCCTCTACAAATGTTGGAAATGTTGGGGTACCAAAAAGTTTTTCTTTGCCACAGATATCTTTGCCGTCGACGGAAAATGTACTTTCGTCTTTAGTCATTAGTGTAAAGAATATGCCAGAAATTTCTATGATCAACAAAAACTTCTTCCCTGTTAGAGATGTTGAACTCTACTCCTTTTCGTTTTTCACAAATAGCAAAGGTAATATCGGTCTTGACTCAAGGACACCTCTTATTTCGACATTCATAGATTACAATTACGCAATGATGCAGTTGAATGGATTTTCTGCCGGGTTTAATGTTGGCCCTGTGTCGATTGGAGGATCGACAAAGCCCCGGTATTCGCAACTTTCATTGACATTCCCGAATGGATTTTACGTAGAAGGAATTCTGAATCAGTCAACAGGGACCTTCAGGATTGGCTTCCCTCTTACAATTGGGAATTTCCTTTTGCAATCAGAGGGACAGTACATTTTCCCATCCAATTTCAACACAAAAATGTCTCTATTTTACATGAATGATGGTATAATTCCTTACGCGGTGTACGATGGAGAATCTACTCCGACCTTTTCGATAGGCGTTACAACTTTACCATTTTCGGCATATGCGAAAATGACTGTTTTGTCCACGCCTATTTATTCTGTTGGCACAATTTACAGAAGCGCATTCGGAGTCGTGGGGGCTGACATCAGCCTCCAGCAACCGATTAACTGGATAAATCTTTCTTTCAATTCCGTACCTTTTGGAATTGAAAATTTGCAATTTGAACTTGCCGGAGATGGACAGATTGTAAACAACGGAACTTATAAGTTTAAAACATATTTGATGACAAGCCTGAACGTATTTTCTACAATATTCAAAGGATGGGCCGGTGTGTCGTACGGTAGCGATAATTATAAAACTTTGTGGGGAATGGATGTGAACTTTTGAGCGCTTTGGAATACGATCTTTATGTAAAAATCGAAGAAGAGGATATACACATGATAAATTATATGCTCGAGGCAGAAGATAACCTCCTAAACGTTAGAAACGTAGATCCAAAAACAGGTCTTTTAAAGATTATAGTCATAGACACAGATCTTAACGATATGCTAAGACTCTTAGAATATCTAAAGGATGACCTTCATCTTGAAGTGGTGAAATATGAACCGAGTCGTGGAGTTCTTTAGAAAACCGATACCGAGGGAACATTTCAGAACTCTGCATGATATACCTTACGACAGGTTGAAATTATGGGGATTTGAGGCTATAATTTTTGACTACGACAATACTCTCGCACCATTTTTACACCCGATTCAGGATGATGTGATTTCTCTTTTGGAAAACATTCTTAGAATGGGTTTTAAAGTTGTCATAGTTACAAACGCGTCTTACGAAAGGACAAAGAAATTAAGAGAAAGATTGCCACAGATCAAGGTCTTTGCAAAGGCAAAAAAGCCGGGTCTTAAGATTTTGAAATTCGCTCTTGATTACACGAATGTGAGCCCTTCAAAAACCATTTTCGTCGGCGATCTGTTCTTTACAGATATAATTGCCGGCAACAGAATGGGTATGTACACGATAATGGTCGAGCCCTATCCGGGAGTTGGATTCCTTTTAAGTACTCTTGTCTTACTTGAGAAGATATCCTATCTCATTATTTTCTATACCTTTGGATGGATTTTCAGGATAGGAGAACTCATATCACCGAATGAATGGGTAGAAAATGTCTTTGAAATAGATTATGATCGTTTGATCTCTAAGGGAATAAAGTTGTTCGTCTTCGATATGGACGGTACACTGGCAAAATGGAGAGACCAAAAGATTGATCAAAAGACTCTGAATTTAATAAAGCAACTTTCTAAAAAAAGCGACGTTGTGATATTTTCGAATGGTGATTCACCTACTTTAGATGTCATGAAAAAAAATGGAATAGAGACATTTAATCATTCGCACAAGCCTTTAACTGCCAAATTCCTTAAAATATTGAAAGTACATCATGTTTCGAAAAAAGAGGTTGTAGTTGTTGGAGATCAACTTTTCACTGATGTTTTGATGGCAAATCTTGCCGGTGTCTATTCCATAAAGGTCAAACCGCTTTCAAAAGAGGAGATGTGGTTTACGAAAATTTTGAGGATCGTTGAGCGTTTTGCAAGTCCACTGGCCAAGAAAAAACCATCGATTGGAGTGAGTGAAGATGAGTGGGGAAAAAACAAAGTATGAATTGTCAAATCTTCCTTCTTTTTTGTCTAATTTCACCGTTAAATTGAACTCGGCAGAAATGCCTGAAAAATGCGTGGAGGAGTTGATAGACGCATCAAAGAATTTCTTTTCTGTTGAAGATTACGCCTATGTCATAAAGGATCAAAGTCATGGGACTATAAAGCCCAAGGTAATGGCTATGGGCAGGTGGGTCCTCGAGAAGAAAAAAATATCTGTCATACCGGTCGACGATAGCGCCTTTTTGTTCCTACCTTTATTCAGCAGAAGACATGATATAGGATATGTCGTGATGAGAATAACAGACGATATCGGCAATTTGAAGATGAAGTACATGGATGTAGAAAGCCTTCTTTCTTTTGAGACTTCGATGGTCATAGATAACATGTTGCTAACAGGAGAATTGATAAAGAAAAATGAGTATGTCTCGGAGGCAAGGGCATATCTTGAAAATGTGCTCAATTCATTGAAATACGCTGTCGTGGTGGCAAGCGTTAGAAAGGGAGAAGAATTTTCCAACAAACCTTACAAAGAACTCATTGAGAAAAACAAGGAGATCGTTAACTATATAGAAGATATTTCACAGGAATCTTTGATATACAGAAAAGAAGTTTCGAGAGAGGTAGAGGTAAACCAAAGTTTTTACTCCCTTTATGCCGTACCGGTACAACTTTCCTCAGGATTGAAGATAGTAATATCCATTCAGGATATAACAAATACAAAGGAACTTGAGAGACTTCAAAAGATAGATAAAATGAAAGACAATTTCGTCGCTACTATCTCTCACGAATTGAAAACGCCCCTTGCTGCGATCCTCGCTTATTCTGAAACTTTGTTGGAATCGGCCGAATCGATAGACACAGACACACTTAAAAGTTTTGCAAAAACCATCAAAAACGAAAGCGAGCATCTTGCCAATATAATAGAAGAGATGATAAATTTCTCAAAGGTGAGTTCCAACAGCCTTACGATGGCCTTTGGCAGGGTGGATCTCGTAAAGATTTTGAAAGACACATACGATGGGTTAAAGATAAACGCGCTTTCGAACAATGTGAAGTTTTCTCTTGAAATTCCGGAAGATCTCGTTAACGCCTATGTTACGGCAGATCCAAAAAGGATAATTCAGGTCATGGATAACCTTGTGTCCAACGCTTTCAAATATAACGATTCCAAGACACCCGAAGTAAAGATAAATATAAGATCTGAGGATGAAGGATACATCATTTCGGTCTGGGACAATGGCAGTCCTATACCAGCAGAAGAGAGAGAAAAGATCTTTGAAAAATTCTACAGAGGGTCGAATTCGGGAAATATTTCTGGAACAGGATTGGGCCTTACCATCGTCAAAGAGATAATAGATTTGCACAAAGGAAAGATATGGATAGACGATGTTGAAAATTGTTCCTTTTCATTCTTCCTGCCCAAGAGGGACTGGTTGAATATTTTGAAATGAGGTAAAAAATGGCAAGTACACTTGCAGATGTCTTAAAAGAAATAGATTCTATACCCGTACCGAACTTTGTGGTTACGAAGGTTATCGAACTGGCGAGCAAACCAGACGTTTCTGCCGCCGAACTCACATCTATAATCGAGAAAGATCCGAACCTGACAGTTAGAATAATGAAACTTGCCAATTCTGCCTATTACGGTTTACCGCAGAAGATAACAAATCTTTCCCATGCTATAATGATATTAGGGTTCAAAACTTTGAGAAACCTTGTGATAGGCGTTTACACACATGATGCTTTTTTCTCCTTTAAACTTGAAACTACAAAAGTTTCCTCTGAAGATCTTTGGTGGCATTTAGTTTCAACTGCTATTGCAACTGAAAGCGTTTCAAATGCAACCGGTTTTATAAACAAAGAAGAGGCCTTCCTTGCCGGAATGCTTCATGATATAGGTAAAGTAATCCTTGCAAAATTATTTCCAAAATACGTCGATGCACTCATAACTCTCGCGAGTGCAAGATCTCTTACTTATGAGCAGGCTGAGAAGGAGATGGAATTCCCGGATCATGTCTTTGTCGCCAAATATCTTCTTGAAAAATGGAAATTCCCAGAGATAATCAGGATACCGGTAGAATTTCACCACAACCCCGGTGGCGTGCAAGATGAAAGTTTCAAAGACATAACCGCGATCGTTCATGCATCGGACGTGATATCGAGCATTCTAAATCAAAAGGCCGCCGGAAATTACACGCTACCGATAATGAAAAAGGAAGCGTGGACTTATCTTAAACTCAACGGTACCACATTTTTGGACATGATAAAATCTACAAGAGATTCCATGAAAAAATCCGATTCTTTCTTCAGAATCTAAGAGGTGAAGGTCTTGAAAAAAGTATTTGTGTTGATTTTGATCTTATCAATGGCAATTTTTGCATTTTCGGACGTCACAAATCAGGTGCTTGCCGGAAAGGTGATAGTTCTCGATCCAGAAAATGGAGGATACGATTCGGGTCCTATAGGACCAACAGGACTCATGGGAAAGAATGTGAATCTGCAAGTTGCTCTTGATCTTGCGCAGATATTAAAACTTCAAGGTGCAACTGTGATCCTCACGCGTTCGACAGATACCTATGTGCCTCTAAAAAATAGAATAGACATAGCAAACAAAGCGAATGCCGATCTCTTTGTCTCTATAGCGCACAATTCAATTCAAGGAGCTCCAAATGTAGATAGACCGCAGGTCTTCTACTGGAGTACGTCTGATTCTTCACAACTTGCGGCCGAAATATTCTTAAAAGAATTCGATAGATTCTTCGGCACAAAGGGAGATCTCATAAGAGAACAATTCACCGTTTTGCAATACGCTCAGATTCCTGCGGTTATAGTTGAACCATGCTTCATGTCAAATCCTTCGAGAGAAAACTGGCTCAAGAGCGCAAAAAATCTCTGGCGCGAGGCCAACATATACGATATGGCCATCCTTGAATATTTCGACTAAATGCCTCATGACATGTTTTCCTTAATCTTCCTTGTGCCCGGCCTTACCAGAGGAATCCCTTTTTTACAGAGAGGGCATTCTTCGCGCGTGTAACTGACAAGCGGAAGACTTATCAAAGAAATCACCGGCATTCCTCTTATTTGATCGATAGAGCCTCTGTTGACTATTGCCGAAGTACAAATCACGCGTGATCTCGACTCTTCGACCAGATCGATGACTTCATTCGTCGATTTTCCAGTCGTTATAACATCTTCGACAACAACTATATTCTTGAAATTCGAAGGATCAAATTCTCTTCTGAATTTGATGACGCCATCATCATCTCTTTCGGCAAAGAGGAAAGGAACGTTAAGATGGCGTGCAACTTCATATCCTATTATGATCCCGCCTATTGCGGGAGAGACAACACAATCCGGACCGTACTTAGATATCTTCACAGAAAGTTCATACCCAAGATCCTCGGCGTACCAAGGATATTTGAATATTTTCGCGCATTGAACGTAAGAATCAGAGTGAAGACCAGAAGAGAGTAAAAAATGACCATGAAGAATCGCGCCTGTTTCTTCGAGTAATTTTTTGTACTCCATTTTTTCACCTCAAAGACAGAAGTTTTGAATACTCGTAAGATGATTTTTCGGGATCGGCCGAAAAGATTATAGATCGCGATACGTTAACGAGTAAATTTCTACCGTCAACGGAATTCATTACCTTTTCAATGTCTCCTCCTTGAGATCCAATACCGGGAACGAGTATAAGGCTCTCATTTGCAACCTCGTGAATCTCTCTTATCTTTTCCGCAACAGTTGCCCCCACAACAAGGCCACAATTCCCATACTTTTTGTTTTTTTCGTTGACAATCTGTGCCACTCTCAGGTAAAGTGGCGGTGTACCGTGATATTCAAAATCTGCCGCTCCACGATTGGAAGATAGACACAGCACGAAAGTATATTTATCAGCGTAAGATAAAAACACTTCAATCGAGTCGCTTCCCATGTAGGGCAAAATAGTTATGGCATCAAAGCCAAAAAATTCAAATGCTGCCCTTGCATATGCCTTTGATGTTGAGTCTATGTCTGAACGCTTGGCGTCATATATGACTGGCAGATCTCCTATTAAATCGCGTGTTTTGATCATAACCTTCATTCCATCGGGTCCGAGTTGTTCGTAGAAGGCCGAATTTATTTTGTAAGCGCAGGCGAATTTTTTTGTTTTTTCGATTATCTCGCGGTTGAATTCATAAACTCCTTCCGCGTTTTTGGGAAAGTGCGGCGGTAATTTTCCATAATCGGTATCGAGTCCTATAGTAAGCACGTTAGAGACGATCTCCATTCTCTTTTTTACCTTTTCTAAGAAGTTCATCTGAATCCTCCTCTGTGCGATATACCTATCAGATCTGCAAAGTTCATCTTTAAACCATCAACCTTTTTTTGAAGATCGTCAACGATTTTGACCGCAGAAGATGGGTTTATCATAAACTGAGTCCCAACTCCAACAAGGGATGATCCCGCCATCGCATATTCTATAATGTCAGACGCATTTCTTACCCCTCCAAGACCTATTATGGAAAGATCCGGAAAGGTCTCTTTTACCTGATAAACCTTCCAAAGCATTAAGGGCATAAAAGCGGGACCGCTAAGACCACCTTTTATTCCCTTAAAAAATGGCCTTCCTGTTTTCAAATTTATTCTCATTCCCTGAATTGAATTTCCTATGTTCACGATTTTCACACCGGCATCGATGGCAATCTGCGACTGGATGATGGGATCGATATCTGGAGAGATCTTCGCTATCAATGGTTTTTTAGTGGTTTGCCTGCATGCCGCAAGGACCGATTTTGTC
>PNIW01000013.1 GCA_002878315.1 Mesoaciditoga sp.
GACGGGAAGAACGTTTATAAAACTCTTCGCAGATCAAAAGAGCGCATGGAATTATCACGATCATTGCATTGCCAGCAGGATAAATCATGGATATACCTCTGATTTATTCCCGGGTTCATGATGAATTTCTTATTTATGTTCGCGGATTTGCCATTCGTGGTATTTGACAGAACTTAATAGCGGTTTCAGAAAAAGCCTTCTGGAACTTTAAAAACTCATCGAGGGCAGTTGATTCCTTTATAACAGGTCCATTATGACTCTCGACAAAAAATATCCTGTCGTCTTGCTTTAAATTCAGTTTCTTCCTTATCGCGGCCGTAATCGTACCCTGGCCTTTGGAAGAGATTTTGGCTGTATCTTCTATCATAAAATGAGCAGGATGAATCAAAATTGTTTTGCATTCCCTAATTATTTCACATCTGTTTTGCTTTCAACATGATTTGATTCAGAATAAGGGTTTTGGGATGGAATTACGGTGCTTATGGCGTGCTTGTAGATTATGCTTTGCTGTTTTTCATCTTCCACAACCACAACGTATGGATCAAACGCTTTTATGAGCCCGTTTATCTGGACTCCGTTTACAAGATAGATCTTGACAATTATTTTCTTTTCTTTTAAAAGTTCCAAAGTACTTTCCTGAATTCTGTCTTCCGGCATTCCGCGCCTCCGTTTTTTTCGATTATACTCCTATTTGACACACCGCACCTGAGGATGGTATATTCAAATAACTGAAACCAAGGAGGAAAATATGAATAAAAAGGACCTTATCGATGAAGTTGCAAAAAGTACTGATATGATGAAGAAAGATGTTGCCGTTATACTGGACGGCACTCTGAAGGCGATAAAGGATGGCGTTGCCAAAGGAGATAGTGTATCTTTTGTCGGATTCGGGACATTTCTTGCAGTCGAAAGGGCAGCGAGAAACGGACGTAATCCAAAGACAGGAAAGACAATCATGATAAAAGCAAGGAAGGCACCGAAGTTTCGCGCCGGCAAAAACCTTAAAGACAGCGTTTAATGAACTATTTCCATATGAGATCCATCTAACAGATATATGTTTATGCCGGAAGGAGAGAAGGCACATTTTGTGGTGTGCCGAATAAGATGAAAAATGCCGTAAGGGAATACAAAGACAAACACATCGATATGGAAAAGCTGGCCGGCAAAATCGAGGAATTCTTCAAAAATGAAAAATTCAAAGTGCAAAGCGCCACACATCTCAAAGGCACCATAATCCAGGCTCAGAAAACCGGATTATTCAGAACCATAATAGCCGCGGATCAGTCTTTGACCGTTACAATAACGGGCACTCCGGATGATTTGACGATAAGAATAGGAGTCGCCGCATGGCTGAAAGACCTTGGCATAGCCGCGGTATGTTGCTCCTCTCGCGTTGATGACGATATACCGAGACGGCTCGAAT
>PNIW01000026.1 GCA_002878315.1 Mesoaciditoga sp.
CCGGGCATTTTCAACTTTTTGAAAAGCATCTTTATCTCGCTCATGAATGCACCGCTAAAATGTTGTAAATTTGAGGATCTCCCACCTCAATTTTTATCCCCGGATATTCGAATTCTTCGTGTTTTATTTCCTTTTGCTCGAGCACATTCTTGACTGTCTCGTATGTAGGCACAATCCCGTATCCCAAAAGTTTATCCATTGCTCTTATAATCTCTTCTTGTCCGTAATTATCCAATAATTCCAATATCTCAACGAACTTGACCACATCTTTGGTATAATAATCGTTGAATATGGTCTTCAGCTGTTCGCTGAGGTTTGTGAAAGCTCGAGAGTTCGCTAAAGCTCCGGGCTTTCTTTTTAGCGTCGTCAGGTAATGTGTTATTTCAATTGAATATTCGCCTTTTGAGTTTAGCCTCCTGTGCTCGGCTATGACTTTGTCCGAATCGACCATTTCAATCTTTTGAGGATATACCTTCAGGGTAATGCTCCTCGATTGGTGGTCTTCGGGTACCGAATAATAATTGCCTTCAAATGAAATCATTGAATATTTTGAAATCATTCTTTTTTCAATGACGTAATTGTTGTATTCCGCGGATGGCAATGGGATAAGATAATCTCTCTCTTGAGACAATCCTTCTATTGGAGGAAGTTCTCTTTTGTTGACATGTCCGGAATTTATTTCAACAAGTTTGGCTGCAAGAAATTCATTCGCTTCGTCCACCGAATTAAATTCATTCCTTTCGCTAAAACAATAGTTCCTGACAAATCCAACCGTTTCTTCGTCTGTCCCCTTCTCGTTCGGAGAAGATAGATTGCATGGAATCGCAAGTTGAAGAATGAACTGAATTGAAGGAAATGCTCGTTTATCCTTTTCTCTTTCGAATCATCCACAACGACTTTAAGATTGTCGTAGAATATTGTTTTAGGGACCCCGCCAATCTGCCTGAAGAATTGAATGTGGCCCTCAATCACCTCAAGAAGTGTCTCTCTTTCAAAGACCAACGCGTAGCGGTACAAAGAATTGTTTAAGACCATGAAGATCACCGGATACGATTTCAATACTCCTTTTATCTTCAGAGGTGCATATCCCCAGTCGAATTCAGCCCTCTTCCCAATAGATGGAACCTGCATGATAAACACTTCGTTCAGACCGGTGTTTCTCATTTTCCATTCATGGACTATCCTTTTGACAGAGGTATAACTTATCTTGTATCCTTCACGGATAAGAATTGAAAAGATTTTCTTTGCCGTGAATCTTAACTTGACAGGTTTAACTTTGTTCTCTTCCAAAAGCGCATGCACTCTTTCAACTGTCTCGGGAGAAATCTTGCGATGAGCAGGTTTCCTGTAAATAATCGATGGTTTTTCTTTGAGCCTGTATTGTTCAACTCTTTTGAGATACTTGGAAACGGTATTTCTC
>PNIW01000027.1 GCA_002878315.1 Mesoaciditoga sp.
CTCTCTCTCTCTTTCTCTCGAGCTATTACTTTAAGATACAATTTAGATTTGATCATGAATGGAAAATCAAAAAAGCGGTATGATAAGATTAGATACGTCAAAAAAATTGATGAAAATGCGCAAAAAATTCGATGCTTTTAATCAAAAAATTTCGATGTTGACATCCTAAAATTAGAAAGGCTCACTTCTACTCGACAAAATGAGAATATCGTATTACTTCACTTTATTCAGGTTAGAATTGATTCTGTCAGATATGGACTGGCATGCCTATGAGTTCTTAAAACCGAAGTGATCACCTAAAAAGTCAAGAGGTTAATGGGACATATTCTTGGCCTGTTTTCAGAATATGAAAGATTATCTCAAGTGCCTTTCTTGCAACTGCAACCAAAGCCAATCTTGGATTCTTTCCATTCTCCCTTAGCCTTTTGTAAAAGTCTCTGAATCTTTTATCATACCGAATCAACCTTACAGCCAGAAAGTACAATGATTTTCTCAATACCTTAGAGCCTTTCTTGGATATGTGCAAGTTCTTTGAAAATTGACCGCTTTGGATCGTTACCGGATCAAGCACTACGTAAGATGTCAGTTGGTTTTTCGTTTCAAATCTTTCTATATCCCCAATCTCGGCTATTATCGTTGCTGTCATCATAAGACCAATTCCCTTTATCGTCATCAGATTCTTTGATTCTGGCATATCTTCCATAAGCGATTGTATCTTCTCTTCAATCTCAGAAAGTTCCTCTAAAAGATGCTTTATCTCTTTGACAAGCGACACAATAACAAAAGCGTAAATGCCGTCCTCATCTTCAATGCCTATACTTTTTCTAACATCTACCTCGAATCGTTTTACCTTTTCTTCTTCCCATCCAAGTATTTCCTTTACGTCATCGAAGGAAGATATGATCTTCGACGGTGCTGGGTATTTCTCCAACAACTCAAGCAATACAGGTGATAGCATATCAGAAAAGTACTTCTCTGTTTCAGGCACTACAAGAAAAAGTTCACGCTTTAACTTACTCTCAAGATTCTCAAGCATGCTACTTACATAATTCCCGTGGCGAACTATTTCTCTCAAAGATTGAATCTTATCGCCTGGCATCTTTATCTTTTTGAGTTTCGACGAGAAATCTGAGACCACTATCGCTATAGACTTCGCATCTAATTTATCATTCTTTGAGTTATTCATTGTCTTTGAAATGTTCTTAAACTGGTATGGATGTAATATAATGGCTTTGTATCCGTTTGAATCTAAAAACTTGTAGAGAGATTCATGGTATATTCCGGTTGCTTCCATCGCTATGAGATCATCCTTGGAAATCTTTGAGGCAAGTTTTTCGAATCCATCACGGTTATCTGGAATGAAGTAAATTTCTCATTCTCCTTGTCGTAAATACAGACATCATGTTTCTCCTTTG
>PNIW01000054.1 GCA_002878315.1 Mesoaciditoga sp.
TATACTCGTGTAGAATAATAATTAAAGAACCTTGAAACCCAAATCAGATTCTGCGTAGAAAGCTAGTCTTATACTTAAGCCCCTGAGCTTGTGTTTAGATTTAGCTTCCTCCACAAACATGATTTAGAGTAATGACCTCAAAAGGTCGGACTTATAACGAGTGTATGAAAGGGAGGAATTTGTATGGTATATGTTGGTGTAGATATCTCTGCTGAGAAATTCGATGCCGCTTTTTACTATCCACAGAATGATAAGTATGTTGTCCTAACCTTTAGACAGTCTCAAAACGGCTTTAAGAAATTCTTGGACAAATTGAACAATCTTCATGACGATTTTTCAATTGCCATGGAATCGACTGGCACATATAGCAATAGCCTCTTTCAATATCTCAAAGATTTGGGATTCAATGTTATTCTACTTCATCCTTACGCTGTTAAGAATTATCTTAGATCTCGGAATCATTCCAAAACAGATACCCTTGATGCAAAGAATCTCGCACTTTCTCTTTTTAGACTCGGAGACGATGCGGTGGTCTCTTCACCAGTTCCGGATGAATTTGCCGCTTTGAAGAAACTTGTCAGATTCCGCGCATCCCTTGTTCAAGAATATTCTAACATTCAAAAGCAACTCAGAAATATCCTTAGAACCAACATGCCTGAAATATTTGATTTTTTTGGTAGCGTTAATTCTGCTGGAATAATTGAACTACTCTCCAATTTCCCTTCTCGAAAGTCCATTCTTGAGAACAAGGATGAAGTTATTCAACTCCTTTCTTCTTTGAGAGGATGGTCTGAGGATAAGGCTAAATCCTTTGTCATGAAGTTAGAATCCTCAATAGGACTTACCGATTCTTTCGACGTGGACTCAACTATAATCTCCGCTTTGGTAGATAATCTTAAAAGACAGAAAGCATTAATCGAGAATGTTGACAAAGAGATAGAAAAGATATTTTCAACCTTTCCTCACAATCCAATCTCGACGATTCCTGGGATTGGGGATATAACTGCGGCAACGATAATATCTGAAATAGGAGATATCCAACGATTCCCCACCAAAGAGCAATTTGTTTCATTCATTGGGCTTGATCCAGTTATTAAACAAAGTGGGAAGAGGAGTCACTTTGGAGGGATATCCAAGAAGGGAAATTCATTCCTCAGAAAAATCTTTTATAACTTTGCTGTCAGGATTTTGAGAATAGTTCCAAAGTATAAAAACAAGTATGACCAGATGAAACAAAGAGGGAAGCATTCTAAAGTAATTCTTACTGCCATAGCAAGGAAGTTGGTTGAATTGACTTATTCGATATGGAAGAAAGGAGTTGATTTTAACCCATCTATGCCTTAATTTCAAAGACCTTTGATTCAAAAAATAAAATACTGTATAAATTACACTATTGACTTTATTAGAGTATCTA
>PNIW01000105.1 GCA_002878315.1 Mesoaciditoga sp.
ATTCGCTAGAAAAGTCGAAATTGTTGCCGAGGCATCGATGGTGTTTAACGGAAACATAAATGACGATGTTCAGACTCTTCTAAAACTTTCAACCCTGTTTGAACCTTTTCCGATTGAGATGCAGGATACAGCGCTTATGGATCGTATTCATGCCTATCTTCCAGGATGGGAAATAAAGAAATTGAGCAGCGACATTTTGACCAATCATTTCGGATTTGCAATAGATTATTTCTCAGAAGTTTTAAGATCGCTAAGGCAGGTTTCGCTTGTCAATGATATAGAGCAATACTTCAATCTTGGATCACAATTAAACAGCAGGGATGAAAAAGCCGTTAAGAAAACATGTTCCGGCATGATAAAGATTCTTTTTCCCGACGGAAATTATACAAAGGAGAACATAGAAGAGATTCTAACACTCTCAATTGAAATGCGCAGAAGAGTCAAAGAGCAACTTAAAAAGATGGGCGGCCTTGAGTTCTGGAACACAGAATTCTCTTACATAGACAAAGAAACGAGAGTGGAAAAATATGTCTCTGTTCCCGAAGGAGGAACCAACGTTATGATATCTCAAGATCCACTTCCTCCCGGAACTGTTTACACAGTCTCCATGGCTGACGGAAAGGCGAATCTTGTCAAGATCGAAGCGGTAGTGACCCAGGGAGAGGGAAAAATATCATCGAGCGGAGGAGATCCGGAGTTCAAAGAAAGCGTCAAAACTGTCAAAACTTATCTTGAATCTCAAGAAAAAAAGTTAATGCCACAGGCTGTTAAATTGAGAGATTACAACATCACCGTTCAAGTAACTCCAATGATGGGAAATACAATAGGAGAAGATGTAAGCATCGCTGTCTTTGTGGCCATACTTTCCGCGATTCACAGATCCACGATGAAAAAAGGGGTTGCAGTCATAGGAGAAATGACTATAACAGGTGCACTAAAAACAACTTCATCCTTCGTGGATAGATTAAAAATGCTTTCTGAAAACGGTGCAAAGACTGTGGCAATTCCAATAGAATACTTTCCGAACCTTGTCTCTTCCTTAGGATCGCTCGAGAACATAATTCCCATTCCGATAGCAAAGCCAGAAGACGCCTTTTTGAAAGGAAGATTGGAAGAATAAATTGTTAAAAGCATTGAAATGTGCTCTTAGGTACAATGTCTTTGTCAATTTCGCTTTTTGGTCTTTTAGAGGCTATTATGCCTTTAAAAGCGGGTGTATCATGATAGAACCGGTAAATAACCTCTTGAGATTCTTTTACTTCATATTTTACCTACGTGTTGAATCAAAAATAAATGTACACAAAAATAAGTCAATTACTCAAAGAAGTATACACGAAATTATTGTATAAAGTCAAGCAAAAATTGATCCACTGCGCCCATTAAAAGTGATCCA
>PNIW01000114.1 GCA_002878315.1 Mesoaciditoga sp.
GAATTGAAAGAATGATAAATCTGTTTCAGCGTGTAAATATTCGTATTCTTGAATCCATGAAATGGAATTGAAAGAAGAATATGCCTTTCATGAACTTCATCAGTATAGACCTAGTTTTGAATCCATGAAATGGAATTGAAAGACTATAGTAAGTTATTTTCATTTATTAAGGAAATTAGGGCTGAGAATCCATGAAATGGAATTGAAAGAGCTGAACTCGTAAAAGCTAGGGAGGGGCGAGCTGCTCTGGAATCCATGAAATGGAATTGAAAGTTACTACCTCCTTCTTCGACAACCTTTTATTTCTTATAAGAATCCATGAAATGGAATTGAAAGTCAGTTAAATCATAAGTTTCTGTTAAATATTTTATAGCGGAATCCATGAAATGGAATTGAAAGTTATATCTATTATATTTTTGTCAACGCTTACGGCTATATCATTGTGAATCCATGAAATGGAATTGAAAGTTTCTCTTGTAACTTATAAAATACATAATATACATAAGAATCCATGAAATGGAATTGAAAGGTGGCATTAAGCTACTTATTGTATTTGCTATATCTTTCATTGAATCCATGAAATGGAATTGAAAGAGTAATAATAGGCCCCTCACTTACTATATAAACTATGACATGGTGAATCCATGAAATGGAATTGAAAGTTATAGACATATAAAGTATCTCCACTTACAATATCAAATGGAATCCATGAAATGGAATTGAAAGATTAAATTGCCATACTATATCTTCTTCATTATAAAAATTTGTATGAATCCATGAAATGGAATTGAAAGTTTAATTCATATATTAAATATTCAATATTTATTGTATCTAATGAATCCATGAAATGGAATTGAAAGATCGGCACTCCCAAGATAATCCCTTTTAGCATCCTGACCAAGAATCCATGAAATGGAATTGAAAGCGGGTTCACCGCCACCCGAGGAGGCCTTATTTTTTCCACCGCTAGGAATCCATGAAATGGAATTGAAAGGAGGCTGAGAGGATGCCGAAAAATTAATTAAAATTTCTGTATGAATCCATGAAATGGAATTGAAAGAAGTAAAGAAATATATAAATGGAGAAATAGATAAGAAAGAATCCATGAAATGGAATTGAAAGATGATTAACAAACCTGTATATAACAAAGCTCCTGAAATGATGAATCCATGAAATGGAATTGAAAGAATTCCTCATTTTCTTGATATTGTGCCACATTTTTCATGAATCCATGAAATGGAATTGAAAGGTTGGCATAGATCAACACCTTTACAATGTTATTATTTGGGAATCCATGAAATGGAATTGAAAGAGCATATCTTTTAACATATAAATCTTATCTAACTCT
>PNIW01000053.1 GCA_002878315.1 Mesoaciditoga sp.
CGACAACATGGTGGTCTTTGTCGAAAACGGCACAATTTTGGGCATTTCTGAAGATTACATCTTCTGATTCTTTGAAATTTCCGTTTTTATCTTTCGGCATGAGATCGTAGACCGCATCCCAGCTTCCCACATCGTTCCATTCAACATTCAGAGGTATAACAACCACATTATCCGCTTTTTCCATCACGCCGTAATCGATTGAAATAGGCTCAAGAGAGTTGTAAATCTTTTTGATATCCCAGTCTGTTTCTTTGAATGCTTTGTATAGATCCGGCATGTATTTCTTGAAAGCATTCCACATCGTTGATACTTTGAAAAAGAAAATGCCGGAATTCCAGACGAAATTACCCGATTCGACGTAAAATGTTGCAGTTTCAAGATTGGGCTTTTCATGAAATCTCTTCACTTTGAATGGAAAATTCCAAGTTTCCAATAATTCTTTGTCCACTTCCATGTAGCCATATCCTGTTTCAGGCTTTGAAGGATAGATTCCGAGAGTTACTATTACATCTTTTTCAGTTACCGACTTAAACGTGAGGTGAATGAACGGCTGGAGGTTTTTTTCGTCCCTTATGAAATGATCGGAAGGCATAACGATGGCAACATCGTCATCGTTCATCTTCGATATCCCAAGTGCTATCGCTGCGGCTGTATTTTTGGCTGCTGGCTCGAAAATGATGTTTTCTTTTGGGAGTTTTGTGAGTTGATCATAAATATGTTTGGAATGATTGGCATTTGCCACAACGTAAACATTTGGAGCGGTGACAAGTCTTCTGGCTCTGTAAAAGGTCTCTTGAATAAGAGATTTGTCTGACATTAACTGAAGAAATTGCTTTGGCTTCTCTTCAGTTGACCTTGGTCAAAATCTTTTTCCTGAACCTCCAGCAAGAATAATAGCCTTTTCAGTTATATGCATCACCTCGAAAATATACTAAAACAACTTATAGCACATAGCGTATGGCCAATGGCGAATAGAAAAAGACTAAAGATTAGTAATCAGTAACGTGTAATCTGTAATCAGAAAAATTCTTCACGTCTCGCTCTACGCTCATAGTAAATAAACATCCGGCTTTAAAGTAAACCCAGTATAATTATATCATCGATTCTCTCTCCAATCCCTATTCCCTAATCCTTGTTTTTGCTATTAGCCATCCGCTATGGGCTATATGCCATTGGCTATGAGCCATATACCATTGGCCATATGCTACTTACTTTCTCGTTATTCTTTTCAATATCATCCTCACTTCATTTCTTGTGAAGAAGAGGGTCATGACGGTGGCGATGAGTATTTCAAGTGCC
>PNIW01000083.1 GCA_002878315.1 Mesoaciditoga sp.
TGGAAATGGTACATTGACTCTAACAACATCCGCATCTGTCATTGCCGTGTATTTCAACGTTCTCAACAGTTCTGTCAGCGTAGTGCCTGTAAGTGGTGCGAATATTGGATATTACGTTGAGGGCACTTTTAACAATTGGTCGCCTTCGCCGTCTTACAAGATGAGCCAAACATCTACAGGGCTGTATTATCTCACAACGACATTGACGTCTACCGGAGAATATAAGGTTGTCTACGTAGGAGGTCAGCAGCCTGTCTACTATGGCGGTAACGGCTCCAACAACGATTACGGAAATATACCCGTAAAAGCAGGTCTGGTTACATTCTATTTCAATCCATCAATTGCGAGCACAAATTCTGCCATCGGCGTTGGGGACACATCGAAAGAATCGATGAGATGGTACTTTGCGTCAGACATAAACAACTGGAATCCCGCAACGATGACCTACATTGGCAATGGTACATTTGCCGCGACCATAACAAGGCCATCCACAAATGATTTTGCGAAAGGATATGGATACAAAATCCTTCCAATCAACACGTGGACTCCTCCTTCAACGTACGTTCAGTATTACTTTAACGGATCTTACGGCGCATATAGTGTCGGCGCATATAGTGTCGGCAACGGTACGATAATTGTGCCTCAGGCAACGACCGTTGTGGTATATTTCAACGTCATCAAAAGCCAGGTAAGCGTTACTGCCGTTAATCTTCCATCTACAAATCAGGTTATAATCGCATTCCTTGATTCTTTGAATAAAATCAACGCAACCCTTAACGCAACCGTTAATACATCTAACCTTTCGCAATTCTCTTTTAGCGTAAATGGTCAGAATGTACCGATCTCTTCCGTTGTGGACGCTAATACAGGCCTACCCGGCATTTCAAATTACATAACGATAAATCTGTCGATGCCTTTGAATCCTTCAGCCGTTGCAAGCCCTATGATTTTATCAATAAATGGTTTTGCTCCGGCGACGGTTTACGCAAGATATGCGCTAAACGATCCGGCATTTTACTACTCGGGTCAGTTGGGCGCTATTTACACTCCTTACCAGACAACCTTCAGGGTATGGTCGCCGGTATCGGATCACGTAAATCTTTTGCTTTACTCAAGTTATAACAGCACGACACCTTACGCAACCTACGCAATGTCGAGAAATTCTGAAGGAGTGTGGTCTGTAAGCGTCGCAGGCAACCTCAACGGCATATATTATGCCTACCAGTATCACAGATACGGTCAATGGGTCACTGCCCCTGATATTTACTCATACGCCGCAAATGCTAACAACACATTGTCGGAGGTCGTAGATCTTTCACAGACCAATCCAAATGGATGGTCTTCGGATGTTGCTCCATTCCCTGCCAACATGACAGATGCCATAATTTATGAAGTTCATGTTCAGGACTTTACCGATAATCCAAATTCTGGAGTCCTACCACAGTATCAGGGAACGTATCTCGGCTTTACCCAGAGAGGAACTACTTACAATGGATTACCTACAGGGCTCGATCATCTTGCATATCTTGGCGTGAACTACGTACAACTTCTTCCAATAGAAGATTATGAGGATCCTCAAAATCCGGGATATAACTGGGGATATGTTCCTTACCTTTACATGGTTCCCGAGGCAAAATATTCGACAACTCCGAATAATCCTATAAACACAATAGAAGAAGTTAAGCAAATGATAATGGCACTTCATTCTGTTGGCATAGGAGTTGTACTCGACATCTCCTTCAGCCACACATCTTACGTTACAACGCCCTATACTGCGGCTGTGCCGTACTACTATTACAACTATAACGAATACGGTCAGATGACCAATTACTCAGGCGTCGGTAATGACTTAAAGACCGGAAATGCAATGGTTGCAAAACTCATAATAGACACTCTAAAGTACTGGATGACACAGTATCACGTTTCTGGTTTCAGATTTGATCAACTCTACCTTTACAATCCAACCACAATTCAGCAGATAATAACTAATTTGACCGCTATAAATCCGGAAGTTTTGCTTTACGGCGAGCCATGGCCTGCCGCCGGTGCGCAATTCGTTTATGGAGATCAGCGCGGTATGCATATGGGAATGTTTAACGGTTATTTCAGAGATGCGATAACTGGATCAGCCCCAAATTACTCATCTCAGGGCTTTATAGATGGACAGCCATCACAAAACCAAAGCGAGATAATGGAAGGAATTGTGGGAAGTATTACATACAACAATTTTAGCAATGATTTTGCGTCCGAGCCAGACGAGACCATAAACTACGCGACCTCTCATGACAACTACACTTTGTGGGACAAAATAACCGGCGCCCAGCCTTCGTGGACAACGGCACAGGATATAGCCGCTCAAAAGTTAGGCCTTGCTATTCCCTTACTTTCTGAAGGCGTTTTCTTCATGCAGGGCGGAGATGAATTCGCGCGTACAAAATATGGAAATGGAAATTCTTACAATGTACAGTTCCCGAATGAATTCGATTGGTCGAGATTGACAACATTCGCAACTGTGGATAATTATGTTCGTGGATTAATTGCAATAAGAAAAGCGCACCCTGCCTTCACAATAGATTCGGCTCAGACTATAAGGGATAATCTAACATTCCTTAATACTCCTTCCGGAGTTGTTGGATATATGATAAATGGATCCGCGGTTGGAGATTCATGGCCTGAGATCCTTGTATATTTCAACGGGAATACTACTTCTCAGGATGTCACACTATCAGGTACATGGAATATGGTTGTCGATCAATTCATATCGCCAGGCACAACAATATCTCAGGTATCGGGCAATTTTACCCTCTCGCCGCTTAGTGCTTATGTGTTTTACAAATAAATCAAGCGCTCCGCGGAGCACTTGATTTTACTTTATCGATTTCTTATTTACAGTTTGCAATTAAATTGAATTTATGGCGATTACGCATAAAATACGATGGATTTGGTTAACGGATCGATGATGATGATCCAATGATATAATCATTACGTGCAAAAAAGAACGAAATATGGAATTCTAACAGCTGTCTTGGTCGGGGTATTTGTTTCTGGAATGGATCAAAATGTAGTTGGAACTGCCATGCCACGGATAATAGCGGATTTGGGTGGTATGGATCTTTATTCGTGGGTATTTACAGCTTACATGTTAGCGTCGACGATCTTCATTCCCATCTTTGGCAAACTTTCTGATATTTTTGGAAGAAAATACTTTTATATGACAGGCATAGGCATATTCATAATTTTTTCATTTTTCTCTGGTCTTTCTCCAACGATGTACTGGCTAATTTTCTCGAGGGCATCGCAGGGTGTTGGAGCAGCGATGATGACGGCATTAGGTCCCGTCATAATAGGAGATATTTTTACACCCAAAGAGCGCGGGAGATATCAGGGCATATTCGGAGCAGTCTTTGCCGTATCGAGCATTATAGGACCGCTCATAGGAGGTTTTTTTACCGATAATGTTAACTGGCACTGGGTCTTTTACGTGAACATTCCAATCGGGATAGTAGCCATAATTTTGACGTATACCTTTATTCCAAAAAATCTCGGATCAAATGTCCTTAACGTTAAAGTGGATTACCTCGGATCATTTTTCATAGGAATTTCGATCTTCTTATTTCTTTTGGGCACCTCTTACGCTTCGATAGACAATTCATGGATGGAAAGAAAGGTTATTGTGCTCTTTATAGCCTCTGCAATAACGATCTTTATCTTCTATTTTGTGGAAAGAAGAGCGCAAGAGCCCATATTCGAATTGAAACTCTTTAGAAATAAGATCTTTTCTTTGTCAAGCGTTATAAATTTCATAACCGGCTTTACCCTTTTCGCACTGCTTGTATATATTCCTTTATTCTTTCAGGCAGCCCAGGGACAAAGCGCGATGAATTCGGGACTTATTTTGATGCCGGCAATGGTTACAGGGGGAGTAGCAAGCATCCTCGGAGGTTTTTACATTTCCAAAACCGGAAAATATAAACTTGCCTTCATTTTAAGTGCTTTAATATCTTCTTACGGCCTCTACAGGATGATCTCCTTGACATCTACTTCTCCTGTCCTCGAGATAAACATCGACATGATGATTGCAGGATTTGGTGCGGGTGTTAGCATGGGCATGATGTTTGTGGTAATTCAAGGCACCGTTGAAAAAAGATACTCGGGCATTGCTCTATCGTCGATAACATTTTTCAGAAATATAGGTGGGACGATAGGAACAGCGGTCCTTGGCACAGTCGTTAGCAATTATTACACTTCCCAGTTGCAAAGAATACCGAAGATAGTAAATTTTATCTTGCCAAAAGATCTCCTCTCTTTTATGAATAATCCGCAATTTTTGATGAACAAATCAGACATCCTTTCAAAAGTTTCTCCGGCTTTCAAAACAATCTTAAACGGCATATTTGCTGATATGTCTGAATACCTTGCCAACGCTATAGACAGGGCCTTCTTTCTCTCTATGATAATGGCGATAATTGCACTAATACTTGCCATTCTGTTGCCACGGCAAAAAATATTGTGAAGTACGAAGTTGTTTGAAATTTGAATTTGGTGGTATTATAATAGACTTACAAAGATAGGAGGGGATTTCTTATGAAGGGTTTGGCTGTTCTTCTGGTACTTTTGGTCTTTCTTTTTTCAATCGTCGGTGCCTACACTTTGACGATCCTCGAGACAACAGACCTTCACGGTCACATCTATCCAGTTGATTACTCAAACAATGCCACCACAAATTATGGACTTGCCCGCCTTGCAACTCTAATTCAAAAGATCAAGGCTCAAAATCCAAATGTTTTGCTTTTTGATGATGGAGATCTCATTCAAGGATCGCCTCTCGAGTATTACCATGCCGCGATAGACAATGCTGGGATCGATCCAATGATAGCCGTCATGAATTATCTTGGCTACGATGCGATGACTCTTGGAAATCACGAATTCAACTACGGACAGTCTGTTCTTAGAAAAGTCATAAGCGAGGCCAAATTTCCGATCACTTCTGCAAATATAGTCAATTCGGAGACTATGAAGCCAGAATACGGAGACGGTTACGTCATATTTAACATGAAGGACGGTCCGAAGGTAGGTTATATAGCGCTGACAACGAAATATATACCAAACTGGGAAGAACCAAGCCACATAAAAGGCCTTGATTTTCTCGATGCCGTCCAAACCGCTCAGGAATACGTGGATCTTTTAAAATCCCAAGGCGTAGATGTGATAATTATCGGATATCATGGCGGTCTTGAGAGAAATCCTTCAAATGGACAGCCGACTGAAGAATTAACAGGAGAAAATGAAGGATACGCAATAGCAACACAGGTAAAAGGCATCTCCGCGCTTTTGCTCGGTCACCAGCATTTATCATATGCCATAAAAATTGGAAATCTTCCTGTGGTGATGGCGTCTTACTGGGGAAAGGCTCTTGGAAAGATAACTTTGAATCTTAACAATGAGAATGGCAAATGGGTGGTGGTATCGAGTGAGGCCACTTTGATTTCCGCAAATAATGTTACACCCGATGCGACTGTCATGAAACTCGTTCAGAAAGATGAAGATGCAACCCAGAAATGGCTTGATCAGCCTTTGGGCCAATCTCTTGGAGACTTTTATGTGTCCAATCCTATGTATGCAAGAATGAGAGATAATCCCTTAATTCAGTTTGTGAATACCGTTCAGATGTACTACACGGGTGCAAGGATATCATCGACGGCCTTATTCAACAATGATATACGCGGATGGAAAAAAGGTCCGGTTACCATGAGAGATGTCATGGCCGTTTACATATATCCCAATACTCTTAACGTGATAGAGGTAAGCGGAAAGGATTTAAAAGATGCCCTCGAACAGAGTGCCTCTTACTTCACCTTTGACAATGGTAAGGTCGGGGTTTCGAAGATGCCGGGTTATAATTATGATATGTACGAGGGTATATCATACATAATAGATCTTACGAAGCCTGTCGGTAGCAGGATCGTGTGGCTCGCTTATGATGGAAAGCCGATTTCTTATTCTGCAACGTATGATATCGTTCTCAACAATTACAGATCAGGCGGCGGAGGAAATTACATGATGTTCAAAGGTAAACCGGTTGTCAAATCTGTCATGATGGAAGTGTCCGAATTGATGGCCGATTACATAAGAAATAACGGTTACATCTGTCCTGCCGTCGATCAAAACTGGGAAGTTATCACAAAGCCCTTTGAGGATCTTTTCCAGGAATATGTGGTATCGGATGGGGATACCGTCCAGAGCATAGCGTTGAAATTCAATACGAATGCCCAAATCATATCGGGATTAAATGCCTTAAGCGGAGAGCCATTGCCCGGTAGCACGATAATAGTCCCAAAGATGTGAGATTTAAAGAAGGCAGGATATCCTGCCTTCTTTTATAACGTTTTTGTGATAAAAATCACAGTTATTTTCATCAAAGGAGGGTAAAATATATGTGAAATCGAGGAGGTGTTAGAATGTTCTGCTATCAGTGTGAAGAAACGCTTAATGGAAAGGGCTGCACGAAGGTTGGCGTGTGCGGCAAAAAAGACGATGTTGCGACCTTACAGGATCTTCTTATATACACTCTAAAAGGCATATCTTTCTGGGCTGTAAGATCGAGAAAACTCGGTCTGACAGACGAGAGGGCAGATATAGCGATTATAAAGGGCCTTTTTGCAACGGTTACAAATGTCAATTTTGATCCTTCAAGATTTATCGAATACTTAAAAGAAGATTTAGAGATAAGAGACAGTTTAAGAAAAAGGTTTCTCAGCGCTTATAAAGAAAAATATTCAAAAGATTTCAAGGAAGATATCCCTGATTGCGCCGAGTGGAAATTTGCAGATTTTTCAAAGGAAACCCTTCTTTCAAAAGGTGCTGAGGTTGGCATTCTTTCGGACAAAATAGACGAGGATGTCAGATCTTTAAGAGAGTTCATGATAATAAGTCTCAAAGGCATGGCTGCCTACATGGATCACGCGTACATTCTTGGTTTTAAAGATGATGAACTTTTTGCCTTTGTCGAAGAGGCTTTGGACGCGAGCATAAGAGTCAAGGATGTCAACACGATGTTCGACTACGTTGTGAAAACTGGAAAAGTAGGTCTTAAGGCAATGGAGTTGCTCGACAGGGCAAATACCTCCCATTACGGAAATCCTGAACCCACAATGGTGAATATAGGGGTAAAACCCGGTCCTGCGATACTCATAAGCGGTCACGATCTAAAGGACCTCGAAGAGTTGCTTGAGCAGACGAAAGGAACAGGCGTTAATGTCTACACACATGGAGAGATGCTTCCAGCAAATGCCTATCCGTATTTCAAAAAATACGATAACCTTGTTGGAAATTACGGAAATTCATGGTGGATGCAAAATAAAGAATTTGAAAGTTTCAACGGCCCGATAATAATGACGACCAACTGTTTAACCCCGCCTTCTGAGAGTTACAAGTGGAGGGTCTTCACAACGGGTCTTGTTGGATGGCC
Source organism: Mesoaciditoga sp. (assembly GCA_002878315.1). GTDB lineage: Bacteria > Thermotogota > Thermotogae > Mesoaciditogales > Mesoaciditogaceae > Athalassotoga. The sequence goes on from PNIW01000083.1 coordinate 7,469, forward strand.
GGATGTCAAACACATACCCGACAGAAGTGGAAATCAAAAAGATTTTTCTCCGGTTATAAAGATGGCACTCGAGATTGGCAAAGGCCCTGTTCAGATTGAAAGCGGGAAAATCCCTATAGGATATGCAAGGAATACCGTTCTTGAGGCGGCAGACACGATAGCGCAGATGGTAAAAGATGGAAAGATAAGGAGATTTTTCGTCCTTTCGGGATGCGACGGCAGATTTAAATCACGCGAATATTACACAACGCTTGCGACAAAACTCCCAAAAGATACTGTAATTCTTACATCCGGATGCGCAAAATACAGATACAACAAACTCAATCTCGGACAGATAGAAGGACTTCCAAGGATTTTAGACGCCGGTCAATGTAACGATTCATATACATGGATAGCAACGGCTTCCAAACTTGCAGCAATCTTTGGAGCCGAGAGCGTCAATGATCTTCCGATCTCCTTTGATCTTGCATGGTACGAACAAAAAGCCGCATTCATTCTGAATGTACTGCTTTCTCTCGGAGTCAAAAATATACGCCTGGGCCCAACATTGCCGGCCTTTGTTTCACCGAATATTCTTAATGTGCTCGTTGAAAAATTTCAGATAAAGCCGAATGGAAATGTGGATTCAGATCTTGAGATGATGATGCAGGGAAAATGAGAAGGGCTTTTGCCCTTCTAATGTTTTCATGGCGATTTCTTTCAATTTGTCGATATCGAGTATCGTTAAATGTTTTAAATGTTTTCTGCCGAGCGAAATGAGATTTTGGTCTTTGAAATATTTCAAGGTTCTTTCTACATTTTCTCTCGATAGATTGATCATATTGCCTATAGTCTCTCTATTCATATCAAGGTTTATTTTGATATTTTTCCCTTCTTTGATTCCCTTTGAATAGGCAAGGTCTAAAAAGAAAAAGGCCATCTTTATGGCTGAATTTCCTATTATCAAATTTTCAAAACGTTGGGAAAGATAAAAAAGACGTGAAGTTAGGTTTTTTATAACTTCTACCGCCATCAAATTGTCATTCATCAAAAGTACTTCAAACCGATTCACATCGATCGCAAGAACCTTTGAATTTTCCATAGATTCAGCGGTTGCCGGATAAAATTTTTCTTTTTTGAACAGTAAAGATTCAGCGAATAATTCCCCAGGCCTCAATATTTTTATGACGAATTCCTTTCCCGTCGCGCTTAATTTGAAGATTTTTATTTTACCGCTTAAAACCATGTAAATGTTTTTCCCAACGTTATCTTCAGAAAAAAGTATCTCACCCTTTTTAAACTCTAAAATTCGAGAGAGACTGAGTAATTTCCCAATCATTTCACTATTGAAATTGGAGAAGTATTCTGATTTTTCAATTATCGCTGATATATCCATTAGATCTCACCATTTAGATCTTATCATATAATGAATTCCGAATTTGCAATTTCAAATTGAGAATCGCAATTTATCCATTTTCAATTCTCAATTTACGTACCATGAGTCATGTGTTACGTGCTCTTGTAAGCAAGGGATACCTGCCGAAACAACTATTCTAAATTTGAATTTTGTTTGATATAATGAGTCGGGGTGATAAAGTGAGTGTAAGCCAAAACGCAATTATAGGAAATGGAGTATCTATTGGGGAAAATGCCATAATAGAAGATGATGTCGTGATAGGAAACAATGTCACGATAGGACATAACGTTATTATTCATTCTGGTGTCAGAATAGATGATGATGTTACGATCTGTGATGGCACAATTCTTGGAAAATCTCCCCTCAAAGCCCTTACAAGCGCGACGACGAAGTTAAAGATTCTTCCTCCTCTCCAGATAAAAAAAGGCACGATAATAGGAGCGATTTGTATTGTTTACAAGGGATCTATTATAAATGAAAATGTCTTTATAGGAGATCTTGCCACTGTAAGAGAAGAGGTCGAGATCGGCAATAATACGATCATTGGCAGAGGAGTTTCGATTGAAAATCAAACGAAGATAGGCAGTTATGTCAAGATAGAAACAGAGGCCTATATAACCGCGATGTCTGTTGTTGAAGATCATTGTTTTATAGCGCCAAAGGTCTCATTTTCAAATGATAATTATTTGGGAAGAACGCAAGAAAGGTTCAAGCATTTCAAAGGCCCGACACTCAAAAAAGGCGCAAGAATAGGAGTTAACGCAACGATTTTACCCGGAATAACGATAGGAGAAGAGGCGGTCGTTGCGGCAGGTGCTGTTGTTACGAAAGATGTGCCGGCACGCGTTATCGTTGCCGGTATTCCGGCGAAGTATTTCAAAGATGTTCCTGAAGAACAATTGCTTGATAAAGGAGGGATTTGAATGACCTGGAAAGGATGGACAGCAGTTGTGGCGGGAATATGGCTTATAATAGCAGGCTTTATCCCGTTAGGCGTTACCGGAAATATGGCAAATGACATAATAATGACATAATAATTGGAATAATCGTTGCGATAGTCGGATTCATGATGCTTCCACAAGGTTCGGCATGGCAGGGGTGGATTATAGGGCTTATAGGAGGAATATGGATGATAATCGCGGCTTTTATCCCTTATGTCAGCGATCCAAAGATCCATCATCTTCATAATATCGCAAATGACGTTGTAGTCGGCGTGATAATTTTGATAGTTGCCCTTTTTGAAAGAAGGCCAAAGGAAAAGAAAAACTGATTTATATCGTTATATCATTTTGACGTATAAGGTCTTCGATGCGGAGGTTTCCGCATGCTTTTTTTATATTCTCTCTCAACCTTACCATTGGAGGAGGAAGAAGACCATACATGGTCAGATCCTCTTCAAGGAAGGATTTGACATTTCCGTCAAATACGATCTTTCCATTGAACACGACAAGTGCCCTATCAAAATTGTAAATTGCCTCTTCTACCGAATGTGTAACGATTATGACGCTTTTGCCGTTGCTTTTGAGTGTCTTAAGAATTTCAAAAAAATTCTTTGCGCTTGAAGGATCCAAAGAGGAAGTCGGCTCGTCAAAGATGAGGTATTTCGGATCGCACGCTATTATCGAGGCAATGGCAACCTTCCTCTTTTCGCCTCCGGAGAGGGCAAATGGAGACCTTGAGAGAATGTCCCATCTAAGTCCGACTATTCGTATGGCTTCTTTAACTGCCGCATCGGCATCCATTCCGAAATTTTTTGGGCCAAACGCTATTTCCTGATAAACTGTGTCGGCAAAAAACTGGTGTTCTGGGTTTTGAAAGACAAGTCCGACTCTTTTTCTTATCTCAAAGATCTTGTCCTTATCGGTTGTTACCATTCCATCCACTATGACTTTGCCGGTAGTTGGCCTTATTATGCCGTTCATGAGTTGAAGAATGGTAGATTTTCCAGATCCCGTTTTGCCAAGAATTGAAAGGGATTCTCCGTCCTCTATTTTAAAGGAAATATCACTTATCGCTTCTTTTTCAAAAGGTGTCTTTTTGTCGTATACGTAACTTACCTTTTCAAATTCGATTGGCAATATTCAATCAGCCTTCTTTCTAATTTTGAAATACTCATGAACTCCTTTATCACTCCGGATCTGTAAAGTTTTATTTCAAAGTCTATAAGTTCGGAACTCCCAAAATCATCCTTTATTTCATTTATCACGTCTACAGTCTTCCCATCGAAGAGTAAATTTCCATTCTTCAAATAAAGGATCCTTTCTGCATTGACTATCTCATCAAGAAGATGGGTTGAAAAAATTATTGTATGACCGTTTTGATGAAGTTTTGAGAGTATTTCAAAGATCGCCTCTCTGCTTACCGGATCCATCATCGAAGTAGGCTCATCCATAACTATATACTTGGGTCCCATGACAAGGATATCGGCTACGCAAAGTAGTTGCTTTTGACCTCCGGAAAGTCTGTGCGGTTCAACATTTTTTAGATCGTAAAGCCCTACAAACTTAAGTACCTCCTCTATCTTCTTAACCATTTCTGCACGAGGCACACCCAAATTCTCAAGTCCAAATGCCACGTCTTCTTCTACCGTGGTGCCTACGATTTGGTTTTCAGGATTTTGAAAGACGACGCCCACGTCTCTTCTTATTTCCCATATCTTTTGTTCGTCTTTTGTGTTCATGCCATCGACCAGAACCTCTCCGGCAGTTGGCAAGAGCAAACCATTCATCAATTTAAAAAGAGAGGTTTTCCCGGATCCATTCAGACCGAGAACGGCTATAAACTCAGACTCTTTGATTTTGAAATTCAAATTTGAAAAGACACTTACATCTTCATAATCGAGTTTTACGTTTTTAAATTCTATCATTTTTCAGAACGGTAAACTCTTATTCCTCCATCTTTTACTATGGTAGATACGTTACCAAAGACTCTCTGCATTTCTCTTTCTATCGCACTTCCACCCTTGTTGTGAAAGCCAACGCAAAAGAGCAAGCCTCCTTCTATTAGATGAGATCTCGATTCTTCTATGAGCCTTACCCAGACATTTTTTCCGGCTGCCATAGGAGGATTGAAAGTCACAAAATCAAAGTCCACTCCATCCCATACTTCGAAGCCATCACCGCTTTTTATAACCGCCGATATGTTATTATTCTTTGCGTTTATCTTTGCGTACTCAACAGCCCTTTCATTTACATCGCTCATGAATAAATTCAAATCGGGATTTTTGGCCTTTAGAGAAATTCCAATAAATCCGTATCCGCATCCAAGATCGAGCAGATCGCCTTTAGCATCCGGGAAATTTCTCACAAGCACTACCGATGCCGCGTCCGGAGTTCCAAATGCAAAGACACCGCTAACAGTTTTGAAGCGCAACTTTTGCTTTCCGATGTTGAATTCAAAGTCTTTTTCTATGATTTTACTTGAAGGTTTTTGGGAATAGTAATGCTCAAACATTTTGTTCACCGTATTCACATATATCTATCAATGGACACATTCGACAGATAGGTTTACTCCTGCAATGCATCTTTGAATGCTGGACGATAAGAGCATGAAATTCGCCGAGAACTTTTGCATCGTTGAAAGACTTTTCAATCTCAGTTGAATCGATTCCAAGTCTTGAAACCATCCTTTTAAAATAGGCATCATAAACAAAAATTGGTCTGTTGAATATGTAGAGTAAGATTGAACTTGCCGTTTCATGCCCTATGCCGTTGACGGTAAGCAGCATGCCATAAAGATCTCTTGTTTCAAATTTTTCGAGTTTGTCAAAATCGAAAGAAAAATTTGAAAAAAAGGCAAGAAAATTTTTCAATCTCATTGCCTTCAATTTTGGAAAGCCTGAAGGCTTTATGAGATATGAAAGTTTCTCGATAGGCGTTATATACATTCTGTAAGGTTCAAGGAGGCCTGCGTTTTCAAGATTTTTTATCGAAAGTACAACATTTCTCCACATTGTATTCTGTGTTAAAATGGCACCTACCGCTATTTCAAATTTTGTATCCGCAGGCCACCAGTTTTGAGGTCCATAGTTGTTATAAAGACGTTCAAATATCTCTTTATAATCCTTCAATTTACCACCTTCGGATATAGTATACCATCGAGAAGAAGCAAATTCACACAAGTTATTTTAACCGTTCTTTATGATATAATAAATGCTTAGATTAAATGGAGATGATTTAAATGTTTGTAAAACTCGAAGATATAATCGAAAGAATCAAAAAAAGCAAGAAAGTACTTGTAATAGGACATATAAAGCCCGATGGAGATGATATAAGTTCGGTAGCAACCTTAACTCTTGCCTTAAGGAAGTACGGGATAGAGGCTGAAGGATGCATAGCGGATCACATTCCGTGGTTTTACAAAGATATAAATGGAGTATCGGAGATAAGGGGCCTTGAAGAGTTAAAAGATTACGATTACGACACCTCGATAATAGTCGATGCTTCCGAAATATCCAGAATAGGAGATGGAGCCTTACTTTTAAAGAAAAGACCGGATATAACTCTTGATCACCACAAAACAAATGAAGGGTTTGGAGAACTTGATTTTTGCGATCCTTCTTATGCCGCTACGGCAGTTATAGTCTACGAAATAATAAACAAACTTGGAATAGAGTACGATCCCGCTCTTGCCGAAATAAATCTTTTGGGCATAGCAACCGATACCGGATTTTTTAAATACTCAAATACAGATGTAAAAGTGTTCAGTTATTCTGCCAGTTTGGTTGAAAAAGGCGCAAATATTCAGAAAATTGCCTCTGCCGTTCTCGAGCACAAAACATTAAAAGAACTAAAACTTTTCTCTGAAATGCTTAATACTCTTTCAGTCGAGGAGAATGGAAAATTAGCCTGGGCATATGTTTCTTACGAGATGCTTGAAAGGAATAATTGTACCGATGAAGAAACTGGGGGATTTGTTGGAGAAATAAGGTCTATATATGGAGTTGAAATTGCGATTCTTTTTATAGAATGGCCAAAAAATCAGGTAAATATCTCATTCAGATCCAAAAATTACGTTGATGTAAGCGAAATTGCAAAATATTTTGGTGGAGGAGGACATATCCGCGCCTCGGGGTGCAGTATAAAAGATGCCGATTTAATGGATATCATTGGCAAGGTTGTTGACAAATCAAAAGAAGCGTTGAGGGTAAAGGCTGTGAGTTCATGAAGGTAGTAACGACAAACTCAAAGGCAAGAAGAGATTACGAGATCTTAGACAAATTCGAAGCCGGTATAGAGTTAAAAGGTACAGAGGTAAAATCCCTCAGAAATGGTAGCGCAAATATAAATGATGCTTATTGCATAATAAGGAACGGAGAGATTTTCATAGAAAATATGCACATACCGCCTTACGCTGGAGGCAACCTCTTCAACCATGATCCGCTGAGAAGAAGAAAACTTTTGATGCATAAAAAGGAGATAATACGGCTCGATTCGAAGGTAGATCAAAAGGGATTAACGATCATACCATTGAGAGTTTATTTCAACGATAAAGGAAAGGCAAAAGTTGAGATTGCGCTCGCAAAGGGTAAACACCTTTACGATAAAAGAGAGGAAATAGCAAAAAAAGAGGTGGAAAGAACCTTAAGAAAAAAGATAAAATACGAGTGAGGAGGTCAGGTATGTCTTATCCAAGGCTAGTCTCAAATCTTGACTCAATAAGACACAATGTCAGAGAGATTTCTAAGATGTGCCATGGATTTGGAATAGAACTCGTCGGCGTTGTTAAGGTTGCCAGAGGTGAGCCTTTACTCGCACAGATCTATCTCGAAAATGGAGTTGACATAATAGGAGATTCGCGAATTCAAAATATCAAAAGAATGCGTCAAAACGGTATAAAAGGGCCATTTATGTTGCTTAGAATACCGATGATAAGCGAAATAGAGGATGTCGTTGAAAATGTGGATATAGTTCTTGTTTCGGAACTTGAGGTGGCCAGACGGATCGGAAAAATGGCGGCTTCTCATGGCAAGAGGCAAAAAATAATATACATGGTTGACGTCGGCGATCTAAGAGAAGGTGTCTGGTTTACAAAGGCCGTCGATGAGATCGTTGAATCTTCAAAAATAAAGGGAATAGATCTTTACGGAATAGGTACAAATCTTGGCTGTTACGGAGGCGTTATACCCGATTTAGATAACATGAATTTGCTCGCGGAGATTGGTCAGAAGATAAGAGAAAGAGGCGTCGAATTTAAGGTTATAAGCGGCGGAAATACGGCGGCACTTTACATGGTAGAAAATAAGACTATACCTCAATCGATAAATGAGTACAGACTCGGAGAATCATTAATTCTCGGTACAGACACGACAAACAACATTTCATTCAAATTTCTAAAGCAGGACACGTTCACGCTTGAAACCGAAATAATAGAATTGAAAACTAAGCCGTCAGTCCCTTATGGCAAGATAGGAAGAGATGCGATGGGAAGGATACCGGTCTTCGAAGATTTGGGAAATAGGCTTAAGGCCATAATAGCCATAGGAGAACAGGATATCGATCCGGCCGGCTTAATACCCCTTGATAAAGGAATCAAAGTGCTTCATGCTTCGAGCGATCACACTGTTTTAGACGTGAGCGATTTTGACGGAAGACTAAAGTTGGGAGACATTTTGAAATTCCGTCTAACATACAGCGCGCTTTTAAGAGCCATGACATCCGAATATGTTGAAAAGGTCTGGTGAAACTTTTTATCTCTTGGGAATTACAACGGTGAATGTAGAGCCAAATGTGTACTTTGAATTTACTTCTATTTTGGCATTTATTATCTTTGCCAAATGCTTGACTAAAGCAAGGCCCAATCCCATCCCCTTGGCATCAGTTTCAGAGACGTTTGAGGCCCTGTAAAATCTTTCAAAAATTCTGGGTATCTCTTCACTTTTTATGCCTATACCATGATCCTCGACGGAGATCCTTACAAATTTTTCATCCTCTTTTGCGCTTATCTTCACCGAAGAATTCTCCCATGAATATTTTATGGCATTTGAAAGCAAATTAGTGGTTATTCTGTAAAGAGCCGTTCCATCTGTTTTCACAAAAAGATTTTCTGGAATTTCTATCTCCACATTTATGTTTTTTGTCTTACATCTGTAAGCCATCTCTTCTTTTGCTTCTTGAGCCATCTGGTAGATGTTAACGATTGAAAACTTTGGGATGTAGGTCTCCATTTCAAGGGCGCTCAATGACAACAACTGATCGACAAGTTTTTCAAGCCTTTTTAATTGATTCTCTGCCCTTTCGATATATTTTTCTTTTGATCTTTCATCTATTTTCGGATCTCTTATCATTTCAAGGAAACCTTCTATTATTCCAAGAGGAGTCATAAATTCGTGGGAAACAGCGGAAACAAAATCTGCTTTTGCACTTTCAAGCATTTTAACGTCGTCCAAATTCTTGAAGATCCATCTTATCAATGGTCCTTCCATGAAGACCGTAACCTTGCATTCTGTCTTTTTTATGCCGAAAAAAACGGGTAATTGTTCTGAAAACACAGATCCCTTTAAAGAAATTTGAAGCGCCTCATTCATCTTTGAAAATGAAATGACATCTGTGAGCTTAACGGCCCTCTGGAAAGAAATTTCAAAGACCGTCGAAATCGTATCGTTATGATCGACTATGTTCAAATTGTGATCTGTCGAGACTATTCCCTCGCTTACGAAATCAATTATCCTCATAAATCGCCAAGTTTGTATCCTACTCCCCTGACCGTTTTTATAATGGATTCCCCCAGTTTTTCGCGTATTTTGCTGACGTGAACATCTACGGTACGAAATTCTCCGAAAAAGTCTAAACCCCAGATTTTATCAAGTATTTCTTCTCTTGTAAAAACTTTAAGCGGATTCGAAAGAAATAATTTTAAAAGTTCAAATTCCTTATTGGTGAATTCTATCAAATTGCCGTTTTCATCTACAGCAGAATACGAATCGAGATTTACGGTCTTTCCGTTGAATTTAAAGATCTTCGAAGGGGTTTTGTCAAAGCCCGTCCTTCTCAAAACAGCCTTTATTCTTGCCACAAGTTCGTACTGGTTAAATGGTTTTGTTATGTAATCATCCGCGCCCATCTCAAGGCCGAGCACTTTGTCTATGTCAGTTCTTCTTGCCGTCAAAATTATGACGGGAATTTGAATGTCCTTGTTTTTCATCATCTTTAAAGCGTCTATGCCAGAACCATCCGGAAGTCCTATATCAAGAAGTGTTAAATCGAAGTTGTTTTTTGATAACTTATCCCACATCTCCGAAATGGTCAAAGCCTTGTCGAAAGTGAATCCACCATTCTTCAAAGCGTAGGATATAACATCGATCATGTCCTCATCGTCTTCAACTATAAGTATCGAATTCATCTTTCACCTCCAAGCAAGGTGTAGAGTTCTTTTCCTAAGATCATATAAGTCGTTTCCTCGCATATATTCGTGGAATGATCGGCCACTCGCTCGATTGCCCTCGAAACAAGAATCAGCCTTTCGGCCTGTGCGATTCTATCCCTTGAACAATGTTTTTCTACTATCTCTTCTAAATCATTAACTACCTTTCTGTCGAGTTCATCGACCTGATCATCCATAAGCCAGATCTTTTTTGCAAGTTCGATATTTTCATCAAAGTAAGCCTTCATTGCTCCGTGAAGCATTTCTCTTGCCACCTGAGCCATCTTGGGTATATCAATCAGTGGCTTTATCAGAGTTTTTCCCTCCAAAAACTGGGTAACCTGCGCTATATTTACTCCCTGATCTGCGATTCGCTCAAGTTCTCCTGTTATCTTCATGGCCATTATTATGCGTCTTAAATCCTGCGATAGAGGTTTGTATTTTAACAGTATCTCGTAGACGATTTCTTCGATTTCCCTTTTAAGAGCATCTATTTCATCATCCTGCTTTATAACCATCTCAGCGATTTTGACATCCACATTTTCAAGTGATTTTATCGAAGAATCAAATGACTCAAGGGATAAACTGAACATTTCATTTAATTTCATTCTCAAAATGTCCATTGAGTGTTCATAACCCGATAAGGCGATCCTGTCCATCCGGCTTCCTCCAATTCATTACCTTCTAAATTATATCATACAGTTGATAAACGGCATTAAAAAAGGCCGCCTTCTGGGATGTTGCCGCGAGTTCCTCTGCCGTGTTTGCTATATTCGTTATCGCATTTCCGCTTTCATTTAAACTTTCGGATATCGAATCTAACATGTGCATCATCTCTTCGAAAAGTTTTGCTCTTTCCTGAGAGTCTGCGCTTACTTCGGCCATTTCTATCCCGTTGGATTTTATCACTTTGCTTATTTCTTCAACATCTTTTCTTATCTGATCAAAGGTGGATATCATACTTCTGACCATTTCGGCCATCTTTCCAGCCTCGGATGAAAGATTTTCTATCGAAGATGCTCCTGATTCTATTTCTGATGCTGTCTTTTGGACATCTTCTTGAAGATGTTTTATTTCATTTCTTATCTCTTCCGCAGCCTTGTTAGATTCCTCTGCAAGATTTCTTATCTCTGATGCCACGACTGCGAAACCTTTTCCGGCCTCTCCCGCCCTTGCTGCTTCTATGGCGGCATTGAGGGCCAAAAGATTAGTTTGCTCCGCTATAGACTCGATTGTCTCTATGAATTTTGAAATTGAAGCGTATGAAGCTCTTAGATTTTCGACAGATTTTGACCCTTGAAGAATTCTGTCTTTTGTCGTCAGCAAATTACCTACGAGATGCTCTACCTCTTTTTGTGTGTTACTTGCGGCCTTCATAGATTCATCGGAGGAATTCTTTATATTTTGCGCATTGTCGACCGTACGCCTTTCTGATTCTTCAAGTTTTTCAAATCTGTTTACCATCTCTCTTAAACCTTCAACGGAAGATTTGGTTGAGTTCTTTATCTTGTCAAGATTTGCACTTATCTCTTCTATGGTGGCAGAATTCTCCTCTATGGCCGCGCTCAAATTCTGTGAGCCACCGTTGACATCGGAAGCAGATTGCCTTACGTGATTTATTATTTCTCTTAAAGAGTTAACCATCTCGTGGAATGCGTTCTGAAGGGCTCCGAATTCATCTTTTCGTTTTGTTTTTTCAAGGTTAACGCTTAGATCGCCTTCGCTTATCTTCGAGGCCGCATTTTCGAGTTTCTTTAGAATCCTTGTGAAATTGAGTATGAGGAAGATGCCAAGCAAAACTATACCTATTCCAGAAATTATAACTATAACAACGGAGATAAAGATAAGAGAGTTGAAAGAGTTCGACACGAATACAGAGGATTTGTTAACATTTTGTATGGCATTTTGAACATTCGAATTTGCCCTGTCAAAGAGAACCGCAAGATTGGCATTTATATTATCAAAATATTGCTTTGCGTTGTTGGTAAGAAGATTCGCTATCAGATTTCTCTGAGTCGATATCTGCTGGTTATATCCGTCAACAACCGTTGATATGGATTGAACGTTGAATTGATCATTTTGGCCCGTCATCACGAGATTTCCAAATTGTTTTGCAAGGTTATAATAAGTATCGAGCAAGATATTTCCATAATAAACTCCCACAGAATTCAACGCTCCCATACTCATGCCGCTTTTAAAAGACTGAATATATGTTTTCATCAGTGTAAGTTGCGTGTTTATCTGATCCTGAGAGGTTGCTAAACTTATATTCCTGACGGCAAGTTCCATGGAAGACAGCATTCCCTGTGCCTGAGATGTTCCCACAAGAATTGCAAGATTGTTAAGTAATTCCTCAACATCCGCTATGCTAAGTTCCTTTATCGGAAATTTTGAAATCTCTGACTCTAATTTTGTTTGAAGGATCTGGGCCTCTGTCGCCGGAAGAGAATAAAGATTATTCGCACTTGCCGATATCGTGTTGAAACTCGCCTCTATCGTTTGTGTGAGATCCTTGTGCAAGATCATTAAATTAGATATTTGACTTTCGATCTGTGTGTATTGATTCTGAGCATTAGACAAATTAGACTGAGCCTGCTTCAATTTGTCCTGATAATTTATAAGCATTCCAGTTTGAACGAGCGCCAGATCCCCGACGCTTTTCAACTTTTTGAGGTTTGCACTTATTTGGGAGGCCTCATCTGAGGCTGGCAATTTTTGAATTATGGAAAAGGCGTCATTTACCTCGCTGTCGAAAAGACTGGTCTGGGACTTTAGAGTTGATGTTGAGGCACTGAATGCTCCCAAATTGAGATCAGATAAGGCCTTTGTTATCGTGAACCTGAGATTGGCAAGTTGGGTCGTGGAGCTATAGGCGTTGTTTACCTCTTTTATCGCTTTATCGGTATTTGACAGAGCATTTCTCACTCCAAAACTTTCAAAATAGATCGCGCCGGCTATTATTAAAAGCACAGCGACCATTGCAACGGCAAAAAGTATTATCTTCGCTCCAACCTTCATCCATATCCCTCCAAAATTCAAAAGATGCGGGCAACTGTTTTATTATAACTTAAAAAGCAAAAGAATAAATCGAACTTTACATTGAAGAAAAATACATTGATTTGTTAATATTGTTGAAC
>PNIW01000075.1 GCA_002878315.1 Mesoaciditoga sp.
GGAAATCCTATTTTAATGATATCTGTGATCATTTTTTTGTCATACTCAGCATTGATGCCGAGTTCGTGACTGATACTTTTAACTTTAAGATTGACGAGATTTCCTCTGTCGCAGTATTCGGCAAAATAAACGAAATTTTTTTCGGAGATACCTTTCACACCTACTACTACTTTATTTCCACTTCTTTTGAGCATCTCTGCCTCTATCATAACGAAAAACTCATCATCGATAGAATCTAAAGATGTATACTTCCATCCGGATTTTTCAAGTTCGGATATGAAATCATTATCGATCAGTTCATCGCTATCTACAACGACAACGGGAAGAGATTTATCCTTCGATTCTAATTCTTCTATTATTTTCGAGGCAATGTAAGACATATGATCACCTTCTATTCAGCCATCTTTTTTACCATATCGTCGCTAAGTGGTTTGCCATTTACCAGATCGTATTTTTGAAGGTATGCAAGGTTCTTTGCAACTCCGTCATCAACTTTGGGATCGTATCCGTCTGTTAAAAGTGAATCGATCTTTTTTTCCATACGATCGATCTCTCTCAACTTATCACTTATTTCCGATCGCTTCTTCTCGTCCGTTTCAGATGATAAAATGTCATTTAAAATCGACTTCGCATTCGAAAGGTATTGAGACTTTATCAAAAGCAATTTATCTCCCGACCATGTATGATGAAGTACAAAAAAGTTAAGATCTTTCGAATCGGATAAGACATGCCAGACTATTGGCCGATTTTTAAAACGCTTTGCGTGATCGCCAAAGAATTTTGTAAGAAGATATTTGTCGATATCGATGCCAAGCATTTTTTCAAGATCATCGTAATAATCTTCTATTCCAATCTTTTTCCACTTTTCTTTGAGTATTTCAAAAAGGCTTTTTTCTCTTAATGGATCAAGTGCAACTATTCCGTTATTGCTTTCACGCATTATCTCGATAACCATAGCCTGAATATGTTCCGATATGACATCTTTGACAGCCTCTCCCGGGAGATCGTTTTTTTATCTCTTCGACAACACGCAAAGGACTGACTTTGATCTTCGAAGATATTTCTTCAACAATTCCAAATTCCATTCCGTTTATCGCTTCTGATTTTCCCGATCCTCTGTCATGTCTGTGATTTAGATAAATTCTTTTCAGTTCTGCTCTTTCCGAATTTGTAAGTTCTCGGTCCGGATATATTCCGGCAGGAAGGCCTTCAGAAGAAAGAACTTCGACAACGGCCTCGAGA
>PNIW01000100.1 GCA_002878315.1 Mesoaciditoga sp.
AGGGGACTTTTATTTTGATTTTTTTAGAACTATATCTCCCATCTGTACACCGAGTATTTTAGAAATTACTGGACATTTGGATTCAAGAAAAAAGAACAATCTCTCATCCCTTATTTCATCAAGACCTTCGAAATTCCCCTGACCTTTTGATATTATCAGATCGGATCTTTTCCATAAATCTAAGAATTCATCTGTTGCCGTATCGAGCGTCATTCCCGCCATTTTACTTCCTGACTCGATGATCTCTTCTTTTTTGAATCCAACTTCAATTGCATCTTCGAGTGTTGCGTCGTTTATTATGGGGGCGCTACGGACAGCCGCTATTATTCTTACATTGAAGCGTTTCTTGATCTCTTCTGTGAATCTTTTATCAAAGACCATCTCGCCGGTATTATCAAGAATGTAGAGTACCAATTTTGATCCTTTAAGTCTTTTTATAAAGAAATTGTAATCGTCTATAGAGAGAGTTTTTGTCTTTAGAAGATTTATGAACTCTTCATCGATCTTTACGTTGTTGACTCCAAAATCGAGATGATTACCGAGTATAGATGATATCGCAAATGATTTAAGAGGATCTTCGCTTTCAAAAGCGAATTTTTCTATTTCTTTTAAAATCATAGTGGCTTTCTGGTTAAGCATTTTCTTTCGTGATCTGTAGAGATCGTCGACGCCGGTTTTTATTTTTACCGCATCGTTTACGAACTTTGAGAGTTCTATCGGCTTCATCCCGTATTTGGCATTTTCAAGAGACTTTGAAGCATATCTCATGACTTCAAATTTTTGAGAATCGTCTCCATCCCATTCTTCGAGATTTCTTTCGGCCTGTGCTATGACGCAGGCGAAACATTCCTTTGTCGCTTTCAATTGTTCACCTCTTCACATTTCTATATTTACACCGTATCTGAATGTACCGCTTTTAAAATCGTAAGATCCGTAAATCTGGATCGGGACAGTTTGATTGAAAATAGAATCAAAACCGGCGATCGCACTCAATCCCACGATGGGTTCATTGACGTTAAGATTGTAAGAAGAAAATTGAGAAAGATCGATGTATCTAAGACCGAAAGTACCTGTTACATCGTACAAATTCACGTATATTCTCGATAAATTCAAAGACTGTGAGAATTCTAAATTTCCATTTACCCAATTCATTCCCACTCCCATAACGTTTCCCACAAAAGGGAAGGATGTGTAAAGATAAAGATTGTAATTTGAAAATTGTGCCCCCGAAAATCCTACTCGACCATTCATGTAAAGTGGCAGGATTGGACGGGAATTATTTGGAATGAAGGATGGATTCCACAAAAAGGTAATGCCCATTCCAAAATTATTCGCAGTTGTGGTTGAAGATTCGTAAGTGTAAAAGATCGAAGGATAAAACAAAAAGTCTCTTTCGAATATCAAGCCCGTAACTGGAATTCCCGCATTTGAAGAAAAGGAAAGATAGGATGGTGAGATGGTGATGCCCGCATTGACACTTAACTTCCCATAATGGACAAGGCCTAATGTGAAATAATCGTACGTTGCAGAAGAAGAAATATTTCCAAGTGCGTATGCCGTATTGAACCCTAACACATCTCTTAAGATACCAAAAATGCCAACCGAATAAACCAAAGAATTTATAGAAGTCCCTTCAGGTGTAATTGATGGAATAAGACCTCCTGCCAGCGATTTAAGATTATCGGTATATGGTTTCGAATCATTTTGGATCTTCGCAAAAATAGAGGAAACATCTACGGAAAGATCGACCGGAACTTTTACAAGGCTAAATCCATCTACAGGTGTGAGTTTGTCTTTCCACCCATCTATTACGAACAGATTGTAGCCGTTTTGAGTGTAACCGGCATAGAACAATTTGTCTCCATCGATCTGTGGAGAAAATGATCCGCCAACAACATTGGTTATTTTGTAAAACTGTCCATTTTGAAGATTGACAGCGTACAAATTAAAGATCCCGTTTTTGTCCGGTCTGGAGGCCGAGAAGATCATATAATTTCCATTCTTAGAGAAGGTCATATCTCTTATCAGATAATCGCCGCTTATTATTCTGTAAATATTGCCGTTTCCATCGATTTCGTATATATCCTCTTTTCCTCTGTAAGATCCGGAAAAATACAAGTCTTCCTTGTAAGCATTTAGAGATGTTATAACCATATACGATGGAGAAAGCAAGGTTTTCACACTTCCGTCTTTGAGGTTGAAGAGTTTTATGGAATAAAGACCGCCATTTTCTTCGGCATACGCAATTTCATCGTTGGAAAGCCATGATGTCATAAGCACATTTTTCAAATGGGTATCGACTAACCCTTTTGAATTAAGAATGAAGAGATGATCGTAATCAAAATTTCCACCACTTTGAGGCACAACTCTCGTGAAAGCCACATGCTTTCCATCCGGAGAAACAGATAAAGATTGAATGTACCCGTTGTCGTATATAAATCCTCCAAGATCGTAAAATGTATGGCTGTTCATATCCGCGGTATTCATAACCTTTATCGATGGAATTGAGGATATGTCTTCGTAATAGTAGTAAAGTTTTCCATTGCCGTATCCATTCAGAAGTCCGGTCCATCTTCCCGAATGGGTAAGTTGAATTCCATCGAATACCTGCCCAATGTTTTTGACCTGATTGTCTATATCCCGTTTTTGGGCCGAGAGCCATTCAGAGATTATCTGGGAGAAATTTTTATTCAAAGTTTTTGATATAACCGTGGGAATTCCATTAGAAGGAGAATGAGAAAAATTCGATACAATCTTTTTGATTGCCGTTGCACCGTATGTTTGACCTATGTACCTTATAAAACTTCCTCCAACAAGGTATGGAGCGCCTTCGGGATCCCATCCATCGCTTTTGTAATTTATGGCCCCTCCAAGACCCTTTAGGTTTCCGGAAAGGACATATTCTCTAAGATACATTTCAAAGATTGGATCGTTGAGCCTTCCTCTGTCATCGTTGAAATAAGTCTCTGTGTACTCTGCCAGTCCTTCTTGAAAATACGAAGGAATCATAAGGCCATTGTAGGCGGTAGACAGCGGAACACCGTAGACTCTTAATAAATTCAACCCTCCTTTTTGGGTTATCAATATGTGGGTAAGTTCATGGGTAAAGACAAATCTCATCCAAGAACTTACGCTCGGCGAAAAGATCTGATCTATCGACGAATTTAAAAAGATGAAGATCACGTTGTCGACCGGATCGGTAACTGAATTCACTATATCCGTATCATTTTGGATTACAACGGTTAATTTGGAATAGGGCTCGACATCGTAGAAGTCCGTCAATTGCTGGTATACTTTATCTGCGTATTTCAAAAATTCGTTAACGGCATATTCGCATCCTGGCTGGTAGACAACATTTAGGTAAGGAGTTGAGATGACTTCGTAAGAAGTGTAAGGATTTGCGTATATTGGCAAAAAAGGATTCATCGCCCCGAAAGCAACAAAGGGAATAAAAAATAAAACGATAAGCCATCCCAATCCTTTCATAATTCAACCTCCTTAAAATTTTAACGTTATTTCAAAATCTTTCTCTTCATTTTGATCTAAGTCAAATTTCCACATGGGCGTCAGAGAGGTGCCTTGATATACCTTTTCAAATCCGGCTTCAGAATATGAGATTGTGTATATAGGATACATCCAGTATTTTGCCTTTTGATCCGTCTCAATTTCCACATGGACCTGTTCGTATTCGGAAACAACTTCTACTTTTTTGGATTCAAATTCTCCTGTATATGATGCCCTGTGCTTTTGTCCCCAGTCAAAATATCTATCATCGCTTTCGCCCGACATCAAATTCACAGTCAATTCAGATCCAAACCACAGGCTTATCTTTCTATTCGACACATTTTTAATCGTGTAATGAACCCTTAAAAGATTATCGTCAATTTTAAAGTTTTTCTTGACGTCTACCGGAATCCAATCTGATCCTATCCACACATGACCATGCCTTAAGAGGGTGTATTTATTGATCATCTCATAAGGCTGATTGACGAAATCCCCCTGTTCAGGATAGACTGAGGATGCGTATCCATCAAGGGTTGCATTGTCTCCGAAGAAATGATCCATAAAGGAAAATCTTTCATACCAGTCGGTATGAAGATATCTTTGCAGCCCTTCTTCTTTTGTCAAGATAACATCGTGAATTGTTTTGGCCCTTCCAAGTTTTTCAAGTTGTTCGTTTGTTATGGCCTTTGGCATCAACTCATGGTAGACTTCGTATCTTCTCGTAAGAGAGTTTATAAGGTTGTATCCCTTGTCTCTCAAATCTATTTCGAGTACCCTACCTCCGTAATCTGGATCCACTATGATCTCTATCTTTTCATTTTTTAAAACTATCTCATCAAGTCCGTCTTTATCGTAATCAAATACTTCGGCCTTGCCGCCTTTTGCTCTGTCTATCATCATTTCGGCCTTTATCAAATGATTGTATATGGCAGCCCTTAAATGTGGTAGGTAAAGTCCTCCAAAAACTCCGTGCCAGTAAGGATCGTTACATTGACCCTGCCAGTATTCGTTAAGCGCTTCCGGATTTTTCACGTTCATCTTTTTTATTAGATCATGTATGTATAAAACTTTTTTGTGCATGAGATTTGATTCGGTATATTTGGCGAGAAATGTCCTCCATATTCCTCCTTTGAGAAACATCTCCATCGAATCGTAAGTATTCGATTTTTTCAGATTTTCTATTAAAGATTCGAAATTGGCCCTTGCCCTTGTCGGCAAAGCCCATTCCATCATCTCGCTGTAAGAGGAGATCGGAAGGTATGTTCTTCCTATGGCACTGTGCGTATCTACGTAGTCTGAAAATGATACGCTGTTAAGCCATGAAGAGTTCTTTTCAATAGCGCTGAAGAATTCCTCGAGCCATTTTTTCGTGTAGACCTGTTCGTATGTGCCGGGCCACACACCGAATTTTTCTCCGTCGTCAAACATAACAAGCGCATTCTTGCCATCTGAAGTCGCAAAGGTTTTCAAAAATGATATTGTGTCCTCAACATTTTCGAATGGTATAAGATATCTCAATTTTTTCGAGATCGGGAAGACCTTAAGTGTATATCCCTCTTCTTCCGTTACGTAATAGCCGGTAAGTTCATCTTCGTAGTGGCCGGCATTTTTGAAATGCGAGTCATCTACTACGACATATTCAACCCCGGCAATGGCAAGGGCCTTTGCTATTTGCGGCTCCCACACCCTCTCGGCAAGCCACATTCCACGTGGTTTTGTACCAAAGAGTTTTTCTATTCTTTCAGAAAGTTTCTTAATCTGACCTACTCTGTCTTCTTCAGGAATGACAGGAATTATAGGTTCGTAAAATCCACCCGTGAATATTTCAAGTTGACCTTTCTCAACAAGATTTCTTACCTTTTTTATGTAATCTGGATACCTTTTTGCAAGTTCGTCTAAAAGCCATCCGGTAAAATGGATCGCCATTTTAACATTTGGAAATTTCTCAAGGGTTTCTATGAAAGGTTTGTAAGATTTTTCGTAAGCTTCCTCGATCACAAAGCCAAAATTTCCAACTGGCTGGTGGTTATGAATGCCAAACAAAAAGTTTACCCTGTTCAAAATAGCACCTCCTAAATTTTGCCTCTTTTTTTGTATTTTATATCGTACCTGTTATTTGTCTGACCATCAAAGATCAATCTTACTTTGACATTTTTCGATCTTTCAACAGATCTTACGGCATCATCCTGAAAGTACATCTTCATGGATGGATGAAGATGAACCTCTACCTCTCCTATATCTTTTGAGTCCATAGTCGAGATTTCCTTTAAAACACTACTGGCAATTCTTCTTGGAGAAACGATCGTTCCCTCACCGAGACATACGGGGCACCTGACCTTGTAAAATTCTCTTAAAGGCGGTGAGACCCTCTTTCTTGTCATTTCAAGCAATCCAAAATGGGTAAAACCTCCTATCGTTGTTTTGACCTTGTCTTTTTTGAGTTCTTCTTCGAGTACGTGAATTACCAGTTGACGCTCAGATTCACTTTTCATGTCTATGAAATCTATGACTATAACACCGCTTTCATTCCTAAGTCTTAACTGCCGAGGTATTTCTTTTGCACTTTCTATGTTTGTTTTCAGGATCAAATCTTCCGAATCGACTCCGGATGTGTTGGATCCCGTATTAACATCTATTACAAGCAATGCCTCAGCCGGATCGAAATAAAGTACTCCTCCACTCGGTAATTTCACAGTTCTTGAAAGAGAGTCTAAAATCTGTTTTTCTATATTTAACTCTTTGAAGATGTCTATTTTTGAAAGTCTTATCATTGGTTGGCGCTTTAAATTCAGCAACTTGATCATTCCAAGAAGTTCATTGTAAACTTTTTCATCATCTATTATTATCTCGTCAACAGAATCGTCTATCTTTTCTCTTAGAATATATTCAAGCAAACCGTGATCTTCGTAAATCAATTGAGGCTTTCTTGCCCTTCTGAACTTTTTTTGAATTTCTTCCCATATTCTCTTTAAATGCTGCAATTCTTCATTTATCTTTTGCGCATCCACACCTTCTGCCGCCGTTCTGACGACAAGGCCATATCCCTTTGAGATCGATTTTGCTATCTCAAATAACCTCTTCCTTTCGCCTTGATCTGTGATCTTTCGGGAAATGCCTATATTCGCAACGTATGGCATCAAGACAAGGTATCTGCCCGGTATGCTTATGTAAGAGGTTACCTGCGGCCCCTTAAGTCCTATCGCATCTTTTTTTACCTGAACGAGTATCTTCTGCTTTGGCTTTAACATCTCAACTTTCAAAGTCTTTCCATTCCTCGGTTTTGAAAGGCATACATCTTTTTCTCTCAAAAACGCGTTCTTCCCTTCCCCTATATTCACAAATGCCGCCTGAAGATTTGGGACTATATTCTCTACCCTTCCGAGATATATGCTGCTCGCGATAGATTCCTCATCTGCCGATTCAAAGTAAACCTCAACGAGTTGTTCATCTTCAAGCAAGGCTATTTTCAATCCGTCTATTTCGTCTTTACTTACAACTACACGTTTGAGCGATGTTTTACTTGTTACTATAAATACCACCTCTTTAAAAACTATGTAAAATACCCGATACGACCAAATTCCATCCGTCTACAAGCACGAAAAGCAAAAGTTTAAAGGGTAAAGAGATCATGACAGGCGGTATCATTATCATACCTAAAGAGAGCAAAATAGACGCAACTATCATGTCTATCAATATAAAAGGTATGTAAAGCAAAACGCCTATCTTAAAGGCTATTTTAAGTTCACTCAAGACAAAAGCCGGTATAAGTATACTTGTAGGTATCTCACTTAAACTCTTGGGTGCCGGCATATTTCTGTAACTCGTAAAGATCAAGATCGAACTTTGATCTTTGTGTTTTACTATTTCCGAGTACATGAATTCCCTGAATGGCTCCAGGCCATTTTTAATGGCCTGTTGATATCCTATTTTACCATTCATGTAAGGCACAAGTCCATCCTCGTATGCCTTCGTGAAGGTTGGCTGCATTATGAAAAATGTCATGAACAGGGCTAAGCCTACGAGAATCTGATTTGGAGGAGATTGCTGGGTTGCCATAGCGCTTCTGAGGAGTGAAAAAACAACTATTATCCTCGTGAATGAAGTCATTAGAATCAATATGGAAGGTGCCAAAGATATAACCGTGATTATGAGCAATACGATAAGAGTCGTTGAAAGTTGCGAAGACGTTGGAGTTCCTCCTATCGTTATTGTCAGGGAAGGCAAAGACGGCGGTGTTGGGGCCGTTTGAGCAAAAAGAGCGGAAGATAAGAAAAAAAGAAAAAAACTCAAAAATATTATCTTTTTCATCTACATCCGATCCAGACGATCTATCTGACTTTTTAGAAAATTTTTTCCCATCTTGGAAAAGAAGATTTTGGAAAAACTCTGAGATTCAGATATTTCTATCTCTTTTATGTCCTCTTCGTTCTCTATTTGTCCGATTACCTCTGTACTTGAAGGAGTACAGGCTAAAAAAACATATTTATTATTCAATTTCAAAAGATAAATCGTTGTATTCCTGCCAAGCGGCATTGAATCGATAACCTTTATGTATTTAGATTTGCTTTGACGGTTTCCGATTCTTCTTACGATGTAAAGTAAAAACAGAAGAAAAGCGATTATGAGGATCGTTGAGATCAAAAAGGTTATCATCGAAGAGTTAAAAACGGAAACCGTCGTTTGTGTCGCCTGGCTCATATAATCACTTCGCCACTTTGGATAAGGCTTCTACCACCCTGCTTTGCTGAAAAGGCTTTACTATGAAATCCTTTGCCCCTGCCTGTATGGCTTCGACTACCATCATTTGCTGTCCCATTGCGCTGCACATTATTATCTTCGCGTTTGGATCCATCTTTATTATCTCTTTTGTTGCCTCTATGCCCGTCATTTCAGGCATCGTTATATCCATTGTTACAATATCCGGGTTCAATTCTTTGTACTTTTCAATTGCTTCCTTGCCATTCGAGGCTTCTCCCGCCACTTCGTAACCTGCCTTTGTGACTATATCTTTTAAAAGCATTCTCATAAAAGCGGCATCATCGACGATTAAAACTCTTTTGGCCATTCTTTACCTCCTACGAACCGATTTGATCTCTTACGAAATTTTGCAGATCGAGCATCGAAATAAGCCTATTTCCTTTCATTATAACACCTTTCACGTAATTTGAACTGTCAATCTTTATCGTTGAATCAAATTCGGACGGTTGAACCCACATGACCTCCGTTACTCCATCGACGAGAAAGCCAACTTCATTCTCCTCTATCTGGGTAACGACCACATTTAAACCGGTGCTCTCTTTTAAAGAGGAAGAAGTTATACGCTTTGTATCTATGACAGGTACTATTCTACCTCTCAGATTCATTACACCCTTCAAAAAATTCTTTGAATTCGGTACCCTTGCGATTTCAGAGGTTTCGACTATTATACCTATGACCCCTATGTCTATTGCGTATTCTTTGTCTCCAATCTTGACTCCTAAAACTTCAAATGGTTTATCAAACTTGCCCATGGTTTCACCCTCTCATATCGTAAGAGCCGTTTTTGATATTTGTGTTGCTCTCTCAACAAGAGACGGTACGTCTATTATAAGGGCTATCGAGCCATTTCCGAGAATAGCCCCACCGCTGAATTCTTTAGTATCTTTGAAGAATTTGCCAAGGGCCTTTATGACAATGTCCTGCTGCCTTATGAGTTTGTCCACTATCAGACCGTACTTCTTTCCCTTGTATTTTGTCACCACCAATTCAGCTCGGGAATTGGAAAGGACATTGCCTCCGAAATATTCCCTCATGTCTATCAAAGGGACAAGTTCATTCCTGACTATGGCTGTCTTCATTCCTTCAAGATCTCTTAATTCCTCCGCTTTAACTGAAAGGGTACTGTCTATAACAGAGATCGGAATCGCGTATATCTGCTTGCATATTTCTACCAAAAGAACCTGAATTATCGAAAGAGTTAGTGGCAGCCTTATAGTTACCTTCGATCCTTTTTTCTCTACACTCTCAAGGTAGACCGAACCATTCAGGGATTCCACAACATTTTTTACAACATCCATTCCAACGCCCCGGCCGGACACCTCGGTTGAAACATCATTTGTTGAAAAGCCAGGTAAAAATGTGATGTTAAATATTTCCTCACTGGTCATTTTGGCAGCATCGTATTCTTGAATTAAGCCTTTTTCTATGGCCTTCTTTAAGATCTTCTCTTTATCGAAACCTCTTCCATCGTCCGAAACTTCGATTATGACGCTGTCTCCTTCCTGATGGGCAGAAAGTTTGATAGTCCCAACCGGAGGTTTTCCGAGATTTATCCTTTCTTCTTCACTTTCTATTCCGTGATCTATTGCGTTTCTTATAAGATGCGTTAAAGGTTCGCCTATTTCATCGGCGACGGTTCTGTCGAGTTCTGTTTCCTCTCCTTCAATTACAAGTTCAACTCTTTTATTCATTGATTTGGATAAATCTCTTACCGTCCTCGGAAATCTCTCGAACACAAAAGAGACCGGTATCATTCTTATTTTCATGACGGTGCTTTGGAGGTCTAAGGTTATTCTCGAAAGTTGAGAAAGACTCTCATCCATTTCTTTTATCCTGTATTGCTTAAGGGTTTCTTCTATTCTACTTCTCGATATTACAAGTTCTGCCATCAAATTCATCAAAGAATCAAGTTTTTCGACGTCGACTCTTACGCTTTTTGCCAGTTTCGCCCTTCTTTTTTCATTTTCGCTTTGTATCTTGGCATCGCTTTTTTCCGGCTCGGCAGCCTTAATCGGGGAAGTCTCACGCTTTTCTTCACGTTTCATCTGAAATTTTTCTATAGAAACATTCTCGATCTCAGAAACATTTGATATCGTTTCCCTCATCTCGGAAAGAGACTTTTTAGTTATGACTACGAGTTTAACTCTTCTGTCAAAGTTTTCTTTTTCTATGTCTTCAACAGACGGTTCTGAATATATTATCTGGCTTCCATCTTCCTCTATTCTTTTGAAGACTATGTACATTCTTGCAGACTTCATAGTCGCATCTTTTATTAAGTCTATAATTATCTGCTGTACATCGAATCCATTTTGAATCGCATTTTTTGCGACATCAAAAACCGAATCCGGAATCGATGCCTCCATATTTTTCTGTTTGGCAGGTTCTGGATTGTCGATTACCTTTCCATCCTTTTCTATCGGTGAATCGTCTCCACCCTTTTCTATGTTCTCGATGGCCTCATTTAACCTGTCGAGGCCGCTTAAAAGTTCGTCTATCAAGGATTCATCAACATGTTTCTTTCCGGATCTCACTTCGTCAAGTTTGCTTTCGAGGGTGTGACAAAGTTTTGACATCCTTTGAAATCCCATAGTTGCGGAAGTTCCTTTGAGGGTATGCATAAGCCTGAAGATTTCATCAACTGCGTTTTTTGATTCGGGATTTGATTCTAATTCGAGAATCGAATCGTTAAGAGATTGAATATTCTCTTTTGATTCTTCAACAAATATTCCGAGATACTGACTCATGTCTATGGCCATCTATCTCCCTCTTTTCGAGTAAAATTCTGGTGGAGGCGATGGGAATCGAACCCACGTCCGAAATACTTGCCCTGCGAGCATCTCCGAGCGCAGCCTGTGCTTGTGCTCACCGGATGGACCGCACAGGCACGGATCATCCGGCAAAGTTCTCTAAATCTACCCGTATGGGCGAGAACGAACCCATACAGGGAAGCCCGGATCTTTGACGCCCTTCTGTGTCCCTCCGGACGAAAGACACAGGGGCGGCCGCTTATCTATTAAGCAGCGAGTGCGTATTCAGGATTGACGTTTATTGTCATTCCCGCCTTTTTCACGGGAAGGCAGGCACTCCCGGCTCGCTTCTCGCAAAACAAATATCCCGTCGAAACCATTTCGCCCCCTTATTTATGATTATACCAAATAAATTTCAAAAACTGTACGTTTGTATAAAATAAGCGGGTAGCAAGTGGCACATAGAATAAAATTGAGAATTGAAAAAGAAATTTTACTTTCAATCAAAAAAACAAAGGGCGATTTGCCCTTTACATTTTGGAGCAGGTGATGGGACTTGAACCCA
>PNIW01000113.1 GCA_002878315.1 Mesoaciditoga sp.
CCTCGGGGGTCTTTGAATCCATGAAATGGAATTGAAAGTTTAAATTTTGCAACTCCTGAACTTTTTCATGTGCTGATAGAATCCATGAAATGGAATTGAAAGAACTTTTCTTTTTCTTCCTGACTTATTTCATTCACTTCCTTAGAATCCATGAAATGGAATTGAAAGTTATAAAATAAGTAAAAGCGTATTGATATCATCCCATTGCCTTGAATCCATGAAATGGAATTGAAAGATAGTTATATTGAGGTATACACGCCAAATGTAACATATAGAATCCATGAAATGGAATTGAAAGCATATTCCTCATTTTCTTTTTCTTGTGCCATTTTTCTTGAATCCATGAAATGGAATTGAAAGACTATTGCCGAACCTTTATTTACGCATTTATATACAGAATCCATGAAATGGAATTGAAAGAACAATTCATTCAATAGCTTAACAGTGCCTTCGTGCCCCAATATGAATCCATGAAATGGAATTGAAAGGTATGGGGTAGGGGAGAGGTATTGTTAAGTGAACTTAGGAATCCATGAAATGGAATTGAAAGAATATATATATCAAGGGAAAAAGGCGGAATTGTTAGTTTTGGAATCCATGAAATGGAATTGAAAGCTAGCCTTTCCTTTACTTGAACCACTATTGCAATGTCATCTTGAATCCATGAAATGGAATTGAAAGAGAACTAGCATCGGACAAATATGCCATTAATATTATTGGAATCCATGAAATGGAATTGAAAGGACATATGTTTCACCACTTATATATATTCTTTAAAAGTTTGAATCCATGAAATGGAATTGAAAGTATTATACTTTACTCCATAGTATGAGAGTTCTAAAGCTGAATCCATGAAATGGAATTGAAAGTAAGTTATTAGTATGTCAAAGCCTGAATATTCCTTTTCTCTGAGAATCCATGAAATGGAATTGAAAGTTTTCTATATTATATTTTTATAATGATTAATTACAAAAATGCGTAAGAATCCATGAAATGGAATTGAAAGTCCTCTGTACATTCCTATTGGTGTATTAAGTTCATTAAAAGAATCCATGAAATGGAATTGAAAGATGAAATCATCACACGAAGTATTTGTTGGTCTAGGAATCCATGAAATGGAATTGAAAGCTCAACAGTTTCTTCTAGGCCTTCTTTCAATGTATAAGCGAATCCATGAAATGGAATTGAAAGTATCCATTTCCTCATATTCTTCCTTTTCCTC
>PNIW01000125.1 GCA_002878315.1 Mesoaciditoga sp.
TGAGCCTGAAAAAAGATGGAGCGAGTTTTACGATTCGTGGTATTATGAATACAAAAGTCTTTACAATGATTTAAAAGAAAGATTTAAAGAGATCGATCTTAAGAGTTGAAGATGCCCTTTCTACGTTGGGGGTGACAAGATGTCAAAAGAACATATGAAGATTATAAAGTTAAAACGTGTGTATGACGAGCCTGAAATGGATGATGGGAAACGTTTTTTAGTCGAAAGGCTGTGGCCAAGGGGAATCAAACGCGAATCTATCAAAATCGATGGATGGCTTAAAGAGATTGCGCCGAGCACGGAATTGCGTCGCTGGTTTAACCATGAACCCCAAAAATGGGAAGAATTCAAAAGAAAATATACCGCAGAAATCGAAGAGAAAAAGACTTACCTTTATCCAATTTTGGAAGCAATAAATGATGGAAATGTCACATTGCTTTACAGCGCAAGGGACAGAGAACATAATGGCGCGGTAGTTTTAGCAGAATATATCCAGAAAAATTCAAGTACATAAAGTATTCAAAAAAATTCATACAGATAAAAGTATGATAATGGTATAATTTTCACAAAGGATAAAGGGGGCCATCTGATCGCCAGAAAGGGAGATGGTCTTTTTGTTTGGAATTCCTGAAATAACTACTTTCGAAGTAGTTTCGATCTGGGGAATTTTGATCATCGCCATCATAGCCTTGATATATGCCCTGATCCTCAGAAATCAGATCATCAAAGAAGACAAAGGACCAAAAGAAATGCAAAACATCTGGGAAGGGATAAGAAGAGGAGCAAATGCCTATCTCAGAAAACAGTTCAGATCCATTCTTCCACTTATTGTAATTCTCGCTGTCGTACTTTTTCTCTCAGTTTATTTTGTTCCACCGAGTTCGGCCGCATTGATAAGATTTAAAGGTATGACAAACGCCGAGATCAATTTGATAGTCGGAATTGGACGCGCCCTTGCCTTTGTCATGGGAGCCTTCTTCTCTTTGGCCGTAGGTCAACTTGGGATGCGTATGGCAGTCCAGGGCAGTGTTCGCGTAGCCGCCGCTTCGAAAAAAGGTCTCAATTACGCTTTAAAGCTCGCCTACAGAGACGGGACCATAACGGGAATGCTCACAAACGGTCTCGGACTTTTGGGATGTATAATAATTTTTATGATCTTTGGAATTGATTCGCCCGATGTGCTTTTAGGATTTGGACTTGGCGGTACCTTACTTGCGCTATTTATGAGAGTAGGAGGAGGCATATACACGAAGGCCGCAGATGTCGGAGCGGATCTCGTCGGCAAGGTAGAAGTTGGGGTTCCCGAAGATGATCCGAGAAATGCTGCCGTTATAGCCGATCTTGTTGGAGATAACGTCGGAGACTGTGCTGGAATGGCAGCAGACATCTTTGAATCCTACGAGGTCACGATTGTTGCAGCCCTAATACTCGGAGTGGCCCTATATCTTTCCACAAAACAGATAATGTGGGTACTCTTCCCCTTACTTGTAAGAGGAATAGGAGTTATTTCCTCAATAATAGGAACCTACCTTGTGGGAGTTGGAAAAGAGAAAAATGCTATGACCTCGATAAACAGGGGCTTTTACGTCTCGGCCGTGATATCCGTTATAGGATTTGCCCTTATCGCGATATTTTACATGCATGAATGGAGATCTTTCTTCTCTGTAAGCGCTGGAATACTTCTTGCGCTTGCTCTAAATGAAATAACGAAATATTTTACGGATACGCGCTACAGACCCGTTAAGGACATAGCGTCTGCCTCAAGAACGGGCGCGGCCACACTCATATTGAGAGGCCTTGTTGTTGGTTATGAAGCGACGGTCTGGCAGATACTCGCAATAGCCGGTGCGATAATAGCGGCCGTTGGTATTTACTGGGGTCAGGGTTTTACCTTCACCCTTTATGGAGTCGCGATGACCGGAATAGGAATGCTTACACTGACAGGAAACTATCTGGGAATGGATTCTTTTGGACCTATCTCTGACAACGCAAACGGGCTTGGAGAAATGTCGAATATGGACAAAGAATCGAGACAGAATCTCGCAGATCTTGATGCCGTCGGAAATACCACAAAGGCAATAACGAAAGGTGTTGCAATAGGCTCTGCTGTAATAGCGGCCGTTTCTCTCTTCGGATCCTTCCTTACAAGCATATCTCTTGTTCAAATTCAAATGGGAGTTCCTTCAAATCAAACAATTCTTTCAAAGGGAATAGACGTTTCATCACCGATAGTCTTTGTCGGTCTTTTGATAGGCGGTGCGATCCCATGGCTATTTTCCTCTCTCATGATAAATGCCGTTGCAAAAGCGGCAGGTGCCATGGTCGAGGAGGTAAGACGGCAATTCAAAATTCCAGGTTTGATGGAAGGAAAGGTCAAGCCTGACTACGAAAAACCAGTCGAGATAAGCACAGCAGCCGCTCAAAGGGAGTTGATAACTCTCGCTACCTTTGTCATACTCACGCCGGTCGTAGTCGGTCTTGTGCTTGGAGAAGAATCACTTGGAGGATTTCTCGCGGGAGCCATTCTTTCGAGCCAGTTGCTTGCCGTCTTCATGGCGACATCTGGAGGCGCGTGGGATAATTCCAAAAAGACAATTGAAGATGGAATTTATGGAGGAAAGGGATCTGAGGCGCATAAGGCATCGGTAGTCGGCGATACGGTCGGTGATCCTCTCAAAGATACAGCAGGTCCTGCTCTTAACCCGATGATGAAGGTTATAAACCTTGTAGCCCTCATAATAGCACCTATAATAATAAGAGTCTCGAATACCAACCCGATATCGATAACAATAGGCATACTCTCGATAATTGCAATAATGGTCTCGGTAATGTATTCGGTTCAAGGAGGATTTAAGAGAAAAAAGGTTGGAGAAGCTAATTTCTGATTCTATGGCAACGGCCGAAAGGCCGTTGTCCAAATTAGTTGTTGACAATTTTTGATTTTAGTGGTATCATGTAATTGAAAACGATTATTGTTTTTGAAAGGAGATATGAAATTGGAAAAGTCTCAAATGAGACTTACTTATCAGAGAAAGATAATACTCGAAGAACTCAAAAACCTTGGCAACCATCCCACAGTTGATGAGGTATATCTTGCTGTAAAAAAAAGATTACCGAGAATAAGCATGAGTACTGTTTATAGAAGCTTAGAGGTGCTGTCTAAAAATGGACTTATAAAAAAGTTAGAGCCCATTGACACACAGAAAAGATTCGATGATAACGTAGGAGTCCATTACCATTTCTATTGTCTTAACTGTGGAAAGATAAAGGATGCCCCGCTCTATGAAAATGAATCTAAAGAAATTGAAGAAGCTATAAAATCCGTTGAAAAAGTGATAGAGAAGAGAGGCTACAAAGTAAGCGGATACACACTTGAATTCTGGGGAAATTGCGATCATTGTGAGGGTGGTGAGTTATATGACCGCGAGAAAAATAAAAAATGATGTTTTTCATGTCGGCGTTCAGGACTGGGACAGAGAACTTTTTGATGAATTGATACCTCTTAACGAAGGCACTTCTTACAATTCCTACTTCGTAAAAGGAAGTCAAAAGAATGTCCTCATAGACACGGTAGATCCTTCCAAAACCGATCTGTTCATTGAGAATATAAAAAGCCTTGGTGTCACAAAAATAGATTACGTGATCTCCCAGCACGCAGAGCAGGATCATTCAGGATCCATTCCAAAGATACTTGAACTTTATCCGGAGGCCAAAGTTGTAACAAATCAAAAATGCAAAGAATTTCTCAAATCTTTACTTTTAATAGATGATTCTAAATTCATAACGATAAATGACGGGGATGAAATCTCCATTGGAAATAAAACTTTACAATTCATTTTCACGCCATGGGTTCACTGGCCAGAAACTATGTCAACGTATCTAAAGGAGGATAAGATACTCTTTACTTGCGATTTTTTCGGTTCCCATGTTGCATCGAATGAACTCTTTGTAGGCCAAAAAAAGGAAAGGGTTATAGAAGGGGCCAAGAGGTATTACGCCGAGATCATGATGCCTTTTCGTTCTTCAATAAAGTCGAACATAAAAAAAATAGAAAATTTGGAGATAGATTTTATAGCCCCAAGTCACGGACAGGTTTACGACGAACCGGATATCATAATAAACGCTTACAAAAATTGGATTTCAGATGACGTTGAAAATAAAGTCACGGTACTTTATCTGTCGATGCACGGCAGTACCAAAAAAATGGTGGAAAGATTCATAGATGATCTCACCAAATTCAATATCGTTGTTGAACCCTTCAATCTAACGAATATGGATGTGGGAAAGTTGGCAATTTCACTTGTCGATTCCGCAACGGTTGTTGTTGGAACACCAACAATGCTTGTTGGAATTCATCCTAACGTCGCATATGCCGCGTATCTTTTTAACGCCTTAAGGCCAAAGACAAAATTTTTAGCGGTTATAAATTCCTACGGCTGGGGCGGTCAGGCGACGGAGCAAATCAAGGGAATGGTTTCCTCTTTCAAAGGCGAAATCCTGCCTCCTGTTATGGTGAATGGGTATCCAAAAGTCGAGGATATAAAGATGATAGATAGCCTTGCAGAAACGGTTTTCAAAAAGCATAAAGAAATAAGAATAGCATAAAGAGGAGGGATTTTTATGATCAGTAAACAAATTGAGCAGGTTTTAAACGAACAGATAAATGCCGAATTTTACTCTTCGTACCTTTACATGGCAATGGCGGCGTATTTTAGATCTATAAAATTGAATGGATTTGCAACATGGATGGAAAAACAGGCGAAGGAAGAAGAAGAGCATGCACTTAAGATATATGAATATCTAAACAAAAGAAATGGCAGGGTTTCACTTAAATCGGTAAAGGAGCCTCCTTTCGAATGGAAATCTCCTTTGGATGTTTTCGAGGCTACCTACGTTCATGAGCAGGAAGTTACAAAATCTATAGAGAGAATTGTGTCTTTGACAGATGGAGAAAAAGATTATGCCACATCTTCTTTCCTGCAGTGGTTTATCGACGAACAGGTAGAAGAAGAGTATTCGGTTTTGCAGATCCTTGAAAAATTGAGAATGATGAAAGACTCCAATCAGGGTCTTTTGATGTTAGATGCAGAACTTGGCAAAAGGAATGAAGATTGAACAAAGGGGTGATCTGTAATGGCAAGTTTAAAAGAAGTTATAATGTCGGATGATTTCAAAAAGGAGAAACACGTACCGGTCATAGAAGCACCAGCCCATGTCAAAAAGGGTGAAAAGGTAAAGGTAAATGTCAGTGTTGGAAAGGAAATTGCACATCCAAATACAACAGAGCACCATATCGCATGGATAGAGGTTTATTTCCTGCCATCCGGTGAGAAATATCCTTACGTCATAGGAAAATACGAATTTCAAGCCCACGGTGCATCGACACAGGGTCCAAATACAAGTACCATTTATTCCGAGCCTGAAGTAACTATATCTTTCAAAACAGAAAAGTCAGGAACGATAATAGCCTATTCGCACTGCAACATTCACGGTCTTTGGTCCAGCCAAGTTGATTTAAAGGTCGAATAAATTTCCTTAAGATCAAAAAAGAGATGGACATATGTCCATCTCTTTTGATATACTATCAAAAAATTCACATATAAGGAGAAAAAATGCTAAAAAAAGAACTTTTAGAATCACTTTACTCAAGGTACAACAAATATGAATATATTCATCCCGATCCTCTCGAGTTTCTATATAATTATCCCGATCTAATGGACAGAGAAATAGTTGGTCTTATCGCCGCCTCTCTTGCTTACGGAAGAGTTACGCAGATTCTAAAAGACGTCTCTTTTGTACTTGACAAAATGGGAAAGCCTTATGAGTTCGTAATGAATTCAGATCGTGAATCCCTAAAAAAGAGATTTGAAGGCTTTGTTCACAGGTATACCGATGCAAAAGAACTAACGGAGTTTTTGATGAATCTGAAATCACTTTTACAAAAGTTCGGATCTATTCACGACGCTTTTAAGAGCGGGATGAAAGTTGAGGATGAAAACGTAATTCCTGCACTTTCAAATTTTATAAGACTAATAGTTCCGGACGGAAGGAAAAATACACTTGTACCTTCTGCTGAATGTAAAAGTCCATGTAAAAGATTGAATCTTTTTTTGAGATGGATGGTAAGACATGATGAAGTGGATCCGGGAGGATGGGATGATATTTCTCCTTCAAAGTTGATCGTACCGTTAGACACGCATATGCACCATATCTCTCTCGTTTTGGGTCTAACCTCACGAAAGCAGGCAGATATGAAGGCGGCGTACGAAATAACTCAAGGATTTAAGATGATATCTCCAGAAGATCCAGTTAAATACGACTTCTGCCTTACAAGGTTGGGGATAAGGGACGATACCGATATGGACGCCTTTTTTAAGGAGTACAAAGATGCTTAGTTTGGGCGTTATTGTTAACACTTTGACGGTCATCGGCGGTACTTTGATAGGCATACCACTTGGAAACAAACTTAAAGAAAAGCACAAATCCGTCTTTTTTACCTCTATAGGCATATTGACGATTTTAATAGGGGTGAGTATGGGTCTTAAAACCGAAAATTTTCTTGTAGTCCTTGGCAGTCTCGTGATAGGAGGTCTAATAGGAGAAATCGCCGGGATAGAGGATAAGATTTCAAATCTTTCAAAAAGATTTTCAAAGGGAGATTCGAATTTTTCAACGGGTTTCATATCCACAACCGTTTTATTTGTCGTAGGTCCGATGACAATTCTCGGATGTGTTAATTCCGGACTTACCGGAAATAACGAGATTTTATACGTCAAGTCGATAATGGATGGAATAAGTTCCATAGCCTTTGCTTCCGTTTATGGAATAGGTGTTCTCATGTCTGCCGGAAGCGTTTTTGTAATAGAAGGTGGTCTTGCCTTACTTGCATCGATCTTTCAATTCTTGACCTTGCCTGCCTATTTGAATGACTTTACCGGCACTGGTGGGGCCATGATGCTGATGATAGGTTTAAGGATATTGAATGTAAAAGAAATAAAGGTTGGCAATTTCCTGCCAGCCCTCATCATATCTCCTCTGATAGATTTTTTTATACTCTTACTTCACTGATGAAAACAACTTCGATGCCCACGCCTTTAGAGTATCTATATTTCCATTGGTTGCCATCACGATGTAGAGATCTTTGTATTTGACAGCCATAGATGTGTACCCTTGAGATTTGAACTGGCTCACGAGCGGATCTGGAGAAACCTTTGAATTCATCTGGAAGAGATAGCAAACAACGTTATTTTGAGGAGATATTATCCCGCTTACTATCGTAAAATCAACGCCATTCAATTTTAAAGACATTATATTGGCATTTGTAAGGTTGGATATTATCTTCCAGACAACTGACTCGACGGTATCCGGAGTAGCTTCTTTGGAAATCTTAAATGATTTCAAAACACTTTGAAAATATCCTGCCGATACTGGAATTATCTGAGTGTATATCATAGAAATCGAATTTTTATCCCTTTGAACTTTCATGAATTTGATTATTAGGCTACCCTTTGAAACTATAGCGATATAAGTTGAATTGGGCGTTATCAAATTCACCTGTATTGAAGGCTCTCCCTGGTAAATAACGTTTTGCGTCGATATTATTGTTGTGGTTGTGGCCGAAGAAAGCAATTCCATAAATTTTTGCTCCACGTCCGAAATCGGCACTGGAGAAGGCCTCATCTCGTTGCCTTCTATTATGTAGGTATCGCCATTTATCATTGCCCATTCAAACGGCATTGGTGCCATAACTTTTATTATCTCATTTCTACCGTCACGCAAAACGCTTTCATATCTCACTCTCGAATTTTGTCCTTCTTCAATAACAATTCTCTGACCCTGAATGATCTGCGAAGCGTAAGAAGTGATGAAGGTGTTTATAAATGAAGATCCAAAGACATATGAAACGAAGATTAAAAAGGTTAAAGGATAAACTAAAACCCTCAAAATTGATCACTCACATACTTTATCTTTAAAAGGTAATCAAGATTCGAATTGCTCTGGGCATATGTAAGGGTGGTGCCCGGCTCTGATTTCAAAAGCGATATTCCAGCAGAAGCCACTTTGTCGTAGGCGAAATTAGAATTAACGGCCGGATTAAAGACATAAAAGGCTAAAATCACCGACACGGCAACAGCGGCAGTTGGAAGCCCAAAGATCAATCCCTTTTTGATCCTATCTTTTCTTTGTATCTTTGAGATTATCTTTTCCTCAAGCGCTTTTGAAGGTTTGAAGGTGTAAAGAAGTTTAACGCCATCTTTTATCTTCTGGTAATTTTGAACAAATACTCTGCAATTTACGCATACTTTGAGGTGATCTTCAAATTGAGCCTTTTCTTCCTGACTAAGTTCTTCATTTATAAACTTTTCCCTGAACTCCTCACACTTCATCGTTAATCTCTCCTTCGATGCCCAATTTATTCTCTAATATATTCTTAAGCCTTTCCCGAGCATAATGAAGTCGACTTTTGATCGTACCAACTGGTTTGTCCATTATTTCCGCTATCTGTTCGTAACTCATACCTTCTATTTCCCTTAAATTTATGAGAAGTTTATCCTCTTTCGAGAGAGAATCTATTGCTTTCGATATCTCTTCTGCCGAAAGGGTTTTCATAAGTTCATCCGATGGCATTAAATCATCTACAGGTTCCCGTATGTTGTTCCTGGTGTCTTCATCTTCCTGCTCACCAAAATTCGTAAGAATCTCTCTTCGCCTTTGTTTTTTTCCAAGCATATCCTTACATACATTGACTGTAATTCTGTAAACCCACGTTGAAAGCGAAGAATCTCCGCGAAAATTTTTTATGTTTTTATAAATTTTGATGAAGACTTCCTGTACGACATCCTCAACATCATCTACGCCCAAATAAGACCGTGCGATTCCACCTATTTTTTCAGCATACTCTCTGTACAATTCACTGTACGCGTTAGAATCAGAACGCTTTAAACCTTCTATGAGTTTTTGCTCTTCCAAATTTTAAATCCCTCTCCTAATTTTAGACACAAAAAAATAAAGATATGTTCAAAAACAAAAGATCTCCGTTAACCGGAGATCTTCTTCTACGTAAAAGATCACTTTTGAACAGTCTGGATTTGAGCCTGAAGAGATCTCACTTTCTTAACAAGTCTTGACTTCCTTCTCGCGGCCTGTTTTTTGTGAATGGCGCCAACCTTCGCCGCCTTATCGATCTTCGAAAAGGCCTCACTCAAACTTTGAGAAACATCTTCTCCTTTTTGTGCAAGCAAAAGAACCTTTTTGACAGCGGTTCTGAACTGGGACTTTCTTATTTGATTTTGTAAACGCCTTTTTTCAGACTTTTTTATGTTCTTTATGGCTGATTTTATATTTGCCATTTAAACCTCCTTACAAAAAATTACAGAATCGACATTCATTC
The DNA here is from genome assembly GCA_002878315.1 of Mesoaciditoga sp. Taxonomy (GTDB): domain Bacteria; phylum Thermotogota; class Thermotogae; order Mesoaciditogales; family Mesoaciditogaceae; genus Athalassotoga. The sequence continues at coordinate 9,392 of PNIW01000125.1, forward strand.
TGTCCGCTTTTTGAAGTATATCATATATCATTTAAAAATTCAATATACTGAATTGACAATTCTACGAACCAGGTGCTAACTGCCACTTTCTAAAAGACAAAGCCCCGCCATATGGCGACGGGGCCGTTCACTGAACTTCGATTTCATTCAACTTCTGTCCAGCGCGGTGTAAACGGATATGACTCTATCGGGCTTATATGCTCAATGTATTCTTTGACAACATCCGCAAGGACATATCCCGTATTGTACTGCTGGGCATTTTTAAGCATCGAATAGTTATCTCCACCATTCGCCATGTAATCATTCGTCGCGACAGTGTAGATCACATTTGGATCTATTGGCTTGCCGTCAAGCAATATATTCTCGACTCCTTGCGGTGTAACGGTGTAGGTTAGTCCCCATTCATTCAATCTCGCACCGGTATCTTCTGGATGGTAGACCGCCCCCCACTGAATAGCCTTAAGTAAATCTGATCCCTTTATTTTCAAAATTACAACTGTGTTGCCGAATGGAAGAACGGTCAAAACAGTTCTATATGTTATCGTTCCAGCCGGAATAGGAGCACGAATTCCTCCACCATTCATCAAAACGGCCTGAATGCCCATGTCTTTAAACTTCCACGCGACAGCATCGGTTATAAGATGTCCAATGAGTGTGTCGGCCTTGCGCGTACTGTCTTTTTCATTAGCAAAATTTACCTTTGAATATCCAATGGGTTCATTCAATTTTGCGGATCCGACTATTTTATAGGCATTGAGAAGATCTTGAACTGCTTCGTCTGGTTTTATATCTTTAGAAACAGTTATGAGTTTGTATGTATAGGTTGCAACATGACCGTTTTCAACTATGAGATCAAGACGTGCTATGTATTTTGAATAAGATCCGGCCTGAACTATTAAAGTACCATTGACATTGAAAGGAGAGGTTACCGCGGTGTGACTGTGACCATCAAAGATCGCCGCTATCCCGCTAACACTCTGGGCAAGAGAAACGCTCCCGCCGTAAGGATTATTGGGAGGATCTAATTTTTCTGCAGTTTCGACCGCACCTGGCGTTCCGGCAACTGTCTGTTCGCTTCCGAAAATTCCAAGATGCGTAAGAGCGATGACTATTCCATCAGGCTCTACCATTTTTTGAAGCATCGGAACATATTTTTGCGCAACCTCATCTGGAGAGAGGAAATCATATCCCTTTACATATTCAGGGTTTCCAATGTATTCAGTTGTCTTAGTCGTTAAACCAAGAATGGCAACCTTCAAATCCGGAAATTTCTCAATAAGATATGGCTGGCCAACTGTCTTATCGGTGCCTTTGTAAACTATATTCGCAGACAAGAATGGAAAATCTGCCCACGCCATCTGCCTTGAAAGTACCGACCAAGGATGATCGAATTCGTGATTTCCTATCGTCATTGCGTCAAGACCCATCATATCGAGAGCGAGTATATCCGGCCTTGCGTAGAGCATGTCCGATTCAGGAACTCCAGTGTTAACGTCGCCTGCATGAAGGAAAAGGAAATCCCACCCGTTAGCCTGCGCTTCGGCTCTTACTTGATTGACAATCGTCGCTATGGCCGCAAATCCCCCATAATTACCGTAAGGCCAAGCATGTCCATGCGTATCATTGATCTCAAGCACAACAAGATGCGCTGAAAGACCGACGATGGCAATTAGAAGTACAAAAGCCATCAATGCCGCAAAACTTCTTTTCATAATCCCCAACCTCCTTAATTTTCTTTAAAAGATTTTACCACAAAATTTTTAAATGCTAAACCAGAGCATGCAAAGTAATGTGTAACGATTTTTCGATTCTGAAGAGTTTTAAGCCCGTTTTTAACATAAATCCGGTTAATGTACAATCGCTGACACTGTCCCATTTTAACATTTGAATGTTAATTGACTTTTCTTCTTGACGCTTTTCTCAATGCAATCAATTCGGAAAGAAATATAACTTGTATTATCCTGTCTTTCATCGTCATCTTGAAATGTGTATAAAAGGATATCTCAGGCTCTTTGAAAACATGCTTTTCTTCTTTATACATCACCATGTAAGATAAACTGT
>PNIW01000049.1 GCA_002878315.1 Mesoaciditoga sp.
TAGCTGTAAATTATACTATGCAAATTGTTATCTTCAAAATTATATTTGTCAACTATACAAAAAACGGGCAATTGTTAAAATCTTTCAAAAATGTTATATCATTTTTAGATTCGCAAATTGCGAATCGTTGTTTCCCATAACGATAAGCGTCATTCCCATTTCAATTTTGGTCGAAACTGGTGGATTGAAGATAACTTCATCTCCCCTTCTTATGGCTATCAAAATAAGGCCTGTATTTTCGGAGATTTTGATTTCCTGGATCGTTTTACCTATCATCTTGCTGTTCGTACTTACCGGAATTTCTGCGCTTTTCAACTCTATATTTTCATTTTTGTGTACTATTTCTGTAAATGATCTAAGTGACGGATCGAATACCAGTGACGCCATCCTTGATGCGGCTATTTCGACTGGAGAAATCACACTATTAGCACCAGCGTAATTGAGCCTTTTTATTACAGGCTCTTCAAGTGCCTCACTTATTATGTTTATCGATTTGTTCATGCTTCTGGCTATGAGAGAGACATGGACGTTCAAAGAATCGTCCGTTAGAGCGATAACGATAGATTTTGCATTCTTTATTCCCGCTTTCAGCAATATCGATTCATCTGTTGTTATGTCGCCAACGATATAGTAGAAATCTTTTTCATCCATGTATTTTATAAGGCTTGATCTTGCATCTTCAACATAATCTTTGTCTCTCGCAACAAAGACAAAAGGATACTTATTTATGGCAAGTTGAATTGCGACGTACTTGCCTATTCCTCTTCTACCGCCCGCTATTATACAGTGATCTTTCAGATTTTCCATTTTTTTCATCTTCTTTCGTATCCTTGAATATCTACGGAGATCTCCGTCAAAAAGAAATGAGGCAATATTTCCGAGAGTGTATAGGAATATCGAAATTCCTATAACGATAAGCGATATTATGAATATATAATCTGCCGAGGTCATAACGTTGTTTTTTGGTATACCATATCCGACTGTCGATAGCGTTATCACAGACCAAAAGAATGAGGTCAGAAAATCCCATTTTTCTATGTACATGTACCCAAAAGTTCCAAACAAAATAACCAGTCCTAATGATGCGAGACCGATTATGAGACCGATTATCCTTTTTCTGATTAAATTACTGTCTTCCTCCATAGATCACTCTCATCTATTTTCAATTTATCTGTTTTTTCAAAGAAGACTCCATCGTCTATACGATGAG
>PNIW01000118.1 GCA_002878315.1 Mesoaciditoga sp.
TTTACTCTATTTACTTTCAGATCTAAGCCAAATAAGAATCCATGAAATGGAATTGAAAGGTTTATCAACTGGTTTGTCCCTTTGTGCCCTATTGCATTTATGAATCCATGAAATGGAATTGAAAGATAATCATTTAAGTTTCCAATCAAAGATATTCTCTTTTTCAGAATCCATGAAATGGAATTGAAAGACCCTTTGTTTTTCACTTGATACATCTCTATAGTATTGGAATCCATGAAATGGAATTGAAAGGCTTCTTTTTCGTTCAACTTTGTTACTGTTAAAGCTACGGATTCTTGAATCCATGAAATGGAATTGAAAGATATTATTTAAATCTTTTGTTATTGCTAATATTGTATTTTCGGAATCCATGAAATGGAATTGAAAGATTTTATCAACTTGTTTTTTTAATTCTTTTTCTATATCGAATCCATGAAATGGAATTGAAAGATAAACATGTTTAGCATATTTCAATACAATCTTTTTTATCTGAATCCATGAAATGGAATTGAAAGAGGCGTTAACTACATACGCACCATTGCTTGCTGAGATAGTGAATCCATGAAATGGAATTGAAAGTGCCATTTTCTGATGGCACAGCAACTTTTTTAAGATATGCCATGAATCCATGAAATGGAATTGAAAGATATAATTAAGAAGCTTGTTTTTGAACATACACATATTGAGAATCCATGAAATGGAATTGAAAGAATTCCTCATTTTCTTCATATTTTGCAACATTTTTCATTAGGAATCCATGAAATGGAATTGAAAGTTATCTGTATGACTATCAGCGTATCATCCTTTTGAAGTTTAACGAATCCATGAAATGGAATTGAAAGGTTCTTAATGCCTCTTTCAACTTTTTCAATTCTTCAATTTTTGAATCCATGAAATGGAATTGAAAGCCACTGCGCTCTGATAATCTTTAATATTTTCAAGCAATGAATCCATGAAATGGAATTGAAAGATTACCAATATACCAATATTTGCATTATTACAAGAATAAAATTTGAATCCATGAAATGGAATTGAAAGATTAAATTTGTTTTCAATTTTAAAGCTAACTACGACAATGAATCCATGAAATGGAATTGAAAGATATCTATCCCTGCCTTTTTATATGAATAA
>PNIW01000126.1 GCA_002878315.1 Mesoaciditoga sp.
TTCACATCTTTGCTATCAACATGATTGCCAGCGTAAAGATTTTGTGATGGAATTAAGGTACTTATAGCGTGCTTGTAGATAATGTTTTGTTGCTTTCCGTCATCTACAACAACAACGTACTGATCAAAAGCCTTTATAAGTCCGTTTATCTGGACTCCGTTGACAAGATACATTCTAACTTCGGCCTTTTTTTCTTTGAGTATCCCAAGCATTTCGTCCTGCAATCAATTCCCCTCCTGTCATGACTTATTGACATTATACCCTAACGATGGTATATTCATTCAAATCACAAATCAAAGAAGAGGATATCATGAACAAAAAAGGCCTCGTTGATGAAGTCGCCAAATACACAGGCATGACAAAAAAAGACGTTTTAGAAATCATTGACGCGATAACACGAACAATAGAAAAGTCTGTGGGCAAAGGAGATAAAGTATCCCTTACAGGCTTTGGTACATTTCTATCGTATGAAAGATCTGGAAGGATTGGAAGGAACCCGAGGACTGGAAAGACTATAAAGATAAAGGCAAAAAAGGTCCCAAAGTTTAGAGCCGGAAAAGGTCTTAAGGTCAATCTGTAACGCCAAATTATTCTTCAAGAGATTGGATAGGTGGATCTATCCGGATCAGATATCCGGATCTTGGAAGGGAGAAAAGCATGCCCGCAAATGGCCCTAGAATGCGTTTAGAGAGGTTTTGGGGAGGGAGAGAGTAAAAATATACCCAAATAGATTTAACCCCCATTTTTGGGCTTATAGGAGCGTATGGGAGGCTTTTCTTTATTTTATGAGTGTTTTGATTGATCACCTGCCTTACCATCTTCTTTGTTTATATACCAGTCGAATATGACAAGATCTATCTCCTCACCGTAGACGAAGGCGCTGAGATCATGGTGTGGGGTGCCGTCTTTAAGAAAAAGTCCGGGGTGTTTTTTCATGACGTGCTTAAATCCTTATCTTCTTTGTAGCGCTGTTTCTTCTCTACGCTCTTCTTCTTCGAGATCAAATAGACTTTATTTCTTCTCTAAGGTTATCTATTTGTTTATCGAATTTGTCATGAATTTCTTTGAATTTATCTGGATATAAAGACTTTACCGTGTCAAGTGT
>PNIW01000057.1 GCA_002878315.1 Mesoaciditoga sp.
CCATAAAGATAATAAAAGATCATCTTTCCGAAATCGGGGAGGTGGCCTTTTTCGATTACAAACTCGTTCTTCCAACAAAAGACAGCAAATACGCCAAAACGGAATGGAGAAAACATCCGGCGCACGTTGGAGGCTTTCTTTCAGATGGTGGTGTTCATCACGTCGCATTTTTGAACGCGATTTTCGGCAAATATCTTTCTGTCGGCGGATTTGCAAAGCAGATCTCCGACTTCACGGATGCTTACGACACGATGATCATGAGCATAAAGTATGAAAATGGATTTGGCACCTATTCCGTCACTTATGCACCGAATTATGGAGAAAATGAATTTTCAATCTACGGATCCCTCGGAACTTTAAAGATGAAAAATTCAAAAGTCACGGTCGTGAAGGACGATAATATCAAAGAATATCCTGTACCTCCGGCAAATTTCTTCGCAGAAGAATTTAAAGATTTTTACAATTGCGTCGTTAAACGCCAAAAACCCGTTTTGGGCGATCCTTACCTTGCATTCACAGACCTTGAAATGATAGAAAAAGTCATACACTAATTCTTTTAGAAGCGATCTATCTTTTTTCTGAAATATCCAAAAGACGCTTCTATCTCGAAGCCTATCTTCAAATACAGATTTAGGGCAGGAGAGTTTTCATAATCTACATCTAACTTTATGGTCTTGATATTCCTCTTGATAAGTTTATTCATCACGAGTTTCATCAATTCCTCTCCGTACCCTTTTTTTCTGTATTCTGGCATTATTCCAAATCCGTAGATCGAAGGATCCGAATTTTCCATTCCGACAGAACATATTCCAACGGCCTTGTCGCAGGTAAAGCCCATGTACATCTCTCTTTCTTTCGAATCTAAGATATTCGACATCTTATTCGTAACTTCATCCGGATGCCGGTAATAATCAGAGAACACACTCATATTCATCTCAACAAGCGTCTCGAGATCACTTCGATCCGCAATGCGTAGCGTAAGGCGTCCTGACGTTTGAAAGGGTTTATCCCCATGGTATGCCATCAGATGCTCTCCGTGATCCCGTTGAGCATTCATCTTTTCTACCATGACATTTCCGGC
>PNIW01000064.1 GCA_002878315.1 Mesoaciditoga sp.
CGTGGGTCTTTACTTTTCTTTATTCGAATCCATGAAATGGAATTGAAAGGTCAATATTGAAGATATTTCCAACTACTCAAAAATAAGGGAATCCATGAAATGGAATTGAAAGATAGTACTTTGGTACGCAAATATATATAAGTCTTATTTTTCCAAGAATCCATGAAATGGAATTGAAAGTATAAGCTTTAAACTCAGATGCAGACTTTATATTGCTACTGCCTTGAATCCATGAAATGGAATTGAAAGTATCTTCACTCATTGTTTATCTACCTCCTTAACAACGTATAAAGAATCCATGAAATGGAATTGAAAGTAGCAAGCCATTTGCCGCATATCCGTTTGTAGCTTGGAAGACCCGAATCCATGAAATGGAATTGAAAGACTTCCTGGGTTTGGGCGGCAATTTCCTCTTGGATCCGAATCCATGAAATGGAATTGAAAGTGTCCAGCCGTTTTTCTTGAGCCCTCCTCCTTCCATCAGAATCCATGAAATGGAATTGAAAGATAGTAACACAGTTATTACTTCCTGTTATACTACCCACGCCTGAATCCATGAAATGGAATTGAAAGTCAAAACTTAGATTAAACTTTCTGTAATCAATTACGTCAAAAGAATCCATGAAATGGAATTGAAAGTTTCTTTCTTAACTTATGCAAAGTAAAGAATAAGTTAATTCTTTGAATCCATGAAATGGAATTGAAAGTCTGATAATATTCAGAATGTGGTTCAGCAAATTTCCATATTAAGAATCCATGAAATGGAATTGAAAGCGTCCCAGTATGACTCATGGTCAAAAAATATCCTGTCAATGAATCCATGAAATGGAATTGAAAGCATTATAATTATCAACCAAATCTAACACCCTTAATTCTGTTCTTGAATCCATGAAATGGAATTGAAAGTTATAATTCATAAATCAAATTGGGATAAATCATGGGAAGACTTCGAATCCATGAAATGGAATTGAAAGTAAACGTTGAAAATTGCTTCATAGCTGTGAATTCTTCTTGAATCCATGAAATGGAATTGAAAGATAGCTGGGTCAAGCACCTCCTTTCCTGG
>PNIW01000066.1 GCA_002878315.1 Mesoaciditoga sp.
TGTCGGCTTTAATTTTTTTAAGGAGGGATTAAATTGAGAAAATTAGCGTTGATTTCTCTACTCGTCATTCTTGCAGTCACATTTGTGTTTGCTTCTTACTATCCAATTACACTGGTAGACGATGCTGGCAACGTTGTGACGATAACAAGTACTCCAATGCGAGTCATAGATGCGGCACCTTCTGTTACTGACTTTCTTTTGCAATTGGGGTATGCGAATAGAATCGTCGGTGTAACCCAGTACGATTCTTACACAAAGGCTGAAAATATAGGCCTTCTTTATCCTTTAGACCTTGAAAAAATATTGTCTTTGAAGCCTGATATAGTATTTTTGTTTGGCGGTTTTCAACTGCCTCAGTACGAAAGGCTTAAAAAGATAGGGATAACGGCATTTGTTCTCAATGCCAACAGTCTTAACGGTGTTTACCGTGATGTGATGGATGTAGCAACGATAATGGGAGATCCTCAAAAGGGAGTTACGCTTGTCAACAAGCTAAAAGATATAGAATCAAAAATAGAAAATAGTGCTTACAAAATACCTCTCGATCAAAGACCGACAGTTTTTTATGGTTCACCAAGCAAGGAAATATGGACTGCTGGAATGGGATCTTATCTTAACGAATTGATATCTCTTGCGGGGGGAGTTAATATAACAGGTAATTACGCTGGACCAAATGGATGGCTGCCTGTAAGTCCAGAATTCGTAGTCTCTAAAAACCCAGACATAATTCTTGTTCCGTATTTTGCTCCCGGTGGTGAAGAGGCCGCAATAAAACAATTTGAGACTTATCCTCCATTTGCAAATCTTAAGGCTGTAAAAGAAGGCCATGTGTATGCCATAAACGGGAATATAGCCTCTCAGCCTAACACACAACTTATAAATCTACTTCAACAACTTTACGATATTTTCCAGAAATGGTAAAGTTTTCAAAAAGCAGGGTCTTTTTTCTGACCCTGCCTTTGATTTTGATCTTTGTACTTGCCAATATAGCAATTGGTCCCGTTTACGTGCCTCTTATTGAGGTTTTTAAATCTTTGATCGGAATGAAAGTGCCTTACACAGACAGAATAATAATACTGCAGTTAAGATTGCCAAGGGTTTTACTCGGACTCGGCGTAGGCGCGGCTCTTTCTGTTACTGGCAATGCATTTCAGGCTATGTTGAAGAATCCTCTTGCAGATCCTTATATACTCGGGGTGTCTTCTGGTGCGGCTTTTGGAGCAATTCTTGCAAATGTAATAGCGCAACTTTATTATCCTTATTTTGTTTTTTACATGTGGATTTTTGCATTCGTCTTTGGACTTCTTGCCACGGCAATAACTTATTTTGTTTCAAGAAGGCATGGAAAATTACCGCCAACAGAACTTATATTGAGTGGTGTTATAGTCAATTTAATGTTCGGAGCCGGGGTAACTTTTTTGATAGTTTATGGATGGAGAGATGTTCAAATAACATCCTTTTGGTTACTTGGGAGTCTTTCAGGCGCTGGCTGGCATGATGTTTTGCTTGTTGGAATTTCTTCGACTGCAGCGGTTATTTTTTTCATGGCTATAAGTAAGTACCTTAATGCAATGGTTGCCGGAGAAGAGGAAGCAATATATTTGGGTGTTAATGTTGAAATGATGAAATTATTGATATTCGTCATAGGTACTTTGATAACGGCAATAGCGGTTTCGACCTCTGGAATTATAGGATTTGTAGGGTTAATTATACCTCATATCTCAAGGAGGCTTTTTGGATCTGATCACAGGATCTCAACTCCTGCCTCGGCAGTATTTGGAGGCATTTTTCTCGTCGCATGTGATACCGTTGCAAGAAGTGCTTTTACCCCTGCCGAGATGCCAATAGGCACTATAACTGCGCTTATAGGAGCCCCTATTTTTATATACATCCTTAGGAGGCGAGTACAAAATGTCTGAAGTTTTGAAGATCGAAAACCTTTCTTACGTATATCCCAAATCTGCGAAGAAAGCCCTTGACTCGTTGAATTTCTCGATAGAAAAGGGAGAAATAATAGGCATAATAGGTCCGAATGGCTCGGGTAAGACAACACTTATAAAGGCTATATCTGGCCTTGTAGAATATGAAGGAAGCATAAAACTGTATGGGGAGGAAATAAAATCTATTCCAAGAATAGAACTTGCAAAGAAAATAGGCGTCATGGCCCAGGAATTTTCTCCAATATACGATGCAAAGGCAATCGATATAGTGGAGATGGGAAGAACCCCTTACACAAATCTTTTTGGAGATTTAAGTGATCGAGATAGAAAATATGTTGATTTTGCATTCAAAGCGCTTAACATTATGCACCTTAGAGAAAGGATGTTTTATTCCTTAAGCGGTGGAGAAAGGCAGATAGTCTATGCGGCAAAGGTTTTTGCCCAAAGTCCGGAAATTTTTTTACTCGATGAAGCGACCGTCCATCTTGATATAGGAAATGCCCAGCATTTGCTTCTAAAGATGAAGGAAAGGGCAAGTGAAGGTTCAACTGTTATAGCAACCTTTCATGATATAAATCAGGCTTCGGCTTTTGCAGACAGGATTATCGTTATGAAGTCTGGGAAAATATACAGTATGGGAGATCCAGAAGAGGTAATAACACGCAAGATGATAAAAGAAGTCTACAATGCCACATGCGAGATCGTTAAGGGACCATCGAATGTGGTGAATGTCTTTATGACCCTCGATACAATGCTTGTGAATCAATAAAGATGGTTGCGCGGGGAGGATTCGAACCTCCACGCCGGGATCCAAAGTCCCGTGTGCTACCATTACACAACCGCGCAATGACAACTCATATTCTAACACATGAAAATAAAAAATTTCAAGTATAAGTTCATATTAAAAGCATGTGAACGTTTACCGACTTACTTTAGAAAGTGATATAATCATTGAAGAGATTGAATTGGAGGATTTCGGTGATCTTTCCTTTTTTTGTTCTGTCTATTGGTGCGGTTGTAATAATATTCATCACCTTGCTTTTGGCTCTGAAGTGGAAAATCCTTGCAAAAATGGGAATGAGAAATGCGATACGGCGTAAGGTAACGATGATGCTTATAATCGCCGGATCTTTGACCGGAACGGCATTTATCGTCGGATCCTTTGTCATAAATGATTCTTTCCAGTACTTTATGTATTCCGGCATAAGAAGGAATCTCGGTACTATTGATGAAGTATTGGTACCGAACAAAGCGACCTATTTTTCCGATGCAGAGGTATCAAAAATAATAGAGGCTCTCTCTAATTCAGAATACGTAGAATCTGTTCTTCCGATAATGACAAAAAGCACAGTGGCCGCTCCTATTGGTCAGATAAGGTCTCTTAATCCTTCCAAGATAGCCCAGGTCAACTTCATAGGCGTGAATTTGGATCAACTCAGAAAGTTTGATACCGGTAAACTTTTCCCCGATCTTTCTCTTTCCGGGAATTCAGTCGTCGTTTCCGAAAAGTTTGCAAATGCTTTGAATCTGAAAGTCGGAGACTCTTTTGAAGCGATAATAAATCCATTTCAAATCATTCTCGGCTCACCGCAAAAATTCAAGATAGCAGGCATCGTCCCACAGGAAGGTGTACTGGGTTATCAGGATATTCAGGGAATTACCTCTCCCATCTTTATGACAATCGAGCAGATGAAAGAGATATTTTCAATCGATAATTACAACGAAATTCTTATCGCAAATAAAGGCAATTACATAAGCGGGGCAAAGTATACTCAAAACGTAGATTCATTGATAAAGGCATTAGATGTTCCGGTCAGAATTTACAACGTCAAAGAAGAACAGATAAAGAATCTAAATCAAGGACAGATAGGATGGCTCTTTCTCATTTTAAGTGGATTCTCAATAGCAGCCGGAGTTTTATTGCTCATAAATGTTTACACGATGCTTTCAGACGAAAGGAAAAGCGATCTTGGAACTTTAAGAGCCATAGGGTTTTCAAGGTTTAAAGTCGGATTTATACTGTATTTTGAAGGTTTTGTTTATTCTTTGATCTCTTCATTTTTGGGCATTTTTGTTGGTCTTGGAATAGCGTGGTTTATGATAAATGAATTTTCAAATCTCGCGACAAATGTAAGTCACGAATTCACTCCGCTTATTAATACCGGTACATTCAACTTTTCTCTCCACTTTGAGCCTCTTTCCCTGGTCTACGGCTTTTTTGTTGGATTGATAGTTCCGATTGCCGTTCTTATGTATATGGCATTTAAAATAGGCCGCCTTAACATAGTAAAGGCCATAAGAGAAATCGAGGATAATGGAGAAGAAAATAAACACAGGAATTTCATCATGACGCTTGTGCTTTTTCTGCTCTCCGTTCTCGTTTCAATCTGGGCAATATATTCTTTAAATGCAATTTTAACTTACGGTGCTATAATCACTTCCGCTCTTATCTTTCCGTTCTTCTTCGCTGATAATCTCAGGAGAATCGTTGGAAACTTTTTCTCATTTTCCGTCATTGTTTTTGCTTTTTCCTCTAACTTAATACCTTTTATATCCGAGCAAAGCAACAAATCACTGTGGTTGCTTGGCTTAAGAAGTTTTTCTATCCTTCTCGCCGCCTTATTCCTTTTGTCTTATAATTTCGAGATCTTTGATAAATTTCTCGGCATCTTTTCTTTGAAAAAGTACCGGGCAGCGGTAAAACTCGCCGTCGCCGAAACCGCTCATCACAAAAGAAGGACAGGTTTAACCATAGCAATGTATTCAATAGTCATATTCGTAATTTCTCTTATGACCGTTATTCCTTATTCTGAAACCCTTCAGATAAATTCTGCGAAATCAACTATTTTTGGCGGTTATGATACGGTTGGCATACCGATAATCGGTAAATTGAATGTGTCTCCATCGCAACTTTCAAATTTAGATTACATAACCTATTACGCCACTATGTCCATGGTTTCTGCAAAATACATGTCAAATGGAAAGGTTTCTCCTGATTACCAGATGGTGATTTTGAATAAACGTCTTGTAGATGGACTCGATCTTCAAGTAAACAGCGCTGTCAACGGTATAAAAGATCTCAAAAGCCTTTACGATTATCTCGATTCCCATCCTGGAAGTGTTGCGGTCTTTGGGGTTAACGGTTTAAAAATAGGTCAAAAGATTTTGATATCCAATGAAGGATCATCGAATTTCAATTTTTCCCAGTCTTCCCAGTCACAGAATGTAACCTCGACGGCCACTGCGCTCAAGAATCCGAAAGAATTTACCGTTGTCGGAATACTCCAAAGCAACAACAATTACAATGCGATTCCTGCCGGTTTTTACACGACAATGAGATCGGCCTCTGCCTTTGAGAATCTTTCGCCGACAGAATTTTTGCTCACAAAACTTGCCGGCACAACTGAAGAGGCTCAATATGAGAATTTCCAAAAATTAACGGCTTTTCTAAAGACAAGATTTATCTTTGCACTGTTTTCAAAACAAACCGTTGAGATATTCACGAATATACTGAATGGTTTTGTCAATATAGTCAATGTATTTCTTTATTTCGGACTTTCCGTTGGCATAATTGGCCTTGCAATATTGATAGTCAAATCTCTCCATGAGAGGAAGAAGACGGTTGGGATACTTAAAGCCCTTGGATTCAGTAAAAATCTTATTTTTACAAGTTTCTTTCTCGAGATAAATTTTGTCGTTATTCTTGGTATTTTAATAGGGTTTATAACTGGAGTTGTAACTTCGTACCTCATTTACGCAACTTTAAATCTTGGGACGATTTACATACCTTTGTGGCAGTTTGCAATCCTTGGAATTGTCTTTTATCTCATATCGATTCTTACAACATTCATACCTACAAGAAATGCGACAAGAATACCGCCTGTGGAGGCTTTGAGATACAGAGAATGATCGAAAAAATAAGAGAGATTCCGGATAATCCGGGAGTTTATGTATTTAAATCAGGTGGAAAAATAATATATGTCGGCAAGGCTAAAAATTTAAAGAAGAGGGTTTCATCTTATTTTTTGTCCAATGCTTCAGAAAAAGCCAAAAAAATCGTAGAAGAAGCCGACAGTTTTGAATATACAATAGTTTCCAACGAGAAAGAAGCACTGCTTTTAGAGGCAAACCTCATATACTCAAACAAACCTAAATACAATGTTTTACTCAAAGACACACGCGTTTATCCCTATGCAGTTTTCACAGATGATGAATTTCCCTACATTCAAATTACACATCAAAAGATACCGGGCGCCTACGGCCCTTTTACAAGCGTAAGCTTTTTGAGAACTCTTATTGAAATAATCAACCCAATTCTTCAAATAAGAAATTGCGATTACGATCTTTCAAAGGTAAAAAGGCCTTGCATAGAGTACGGAATGAAGAGATGTTCGGCACCATGCGTGGGTTTGATAACAAAAGAAGAGTACACGAAAAGAATTGAACTTGCCAAATCCTTTCTGTCCGGTGATGCCAAAAAACTAAAAGAATGGATAAGAGAGAAAATAAACAACTATTCAAGAATGGAAATGTTTGAGTCGGCGCTTAGATTGAAAAAGTTATACGATAGGCTTGAAGAATTTTTGGAAGTCCAGAGTGTGGAGTTGGATGGAAATGTAAACTTAGACGTTTTAGCGATAGAAAGCGGAATCGTCGTGATGTTAAAGATAAGAAATGGAATGATGCTTGCGAAACTTGAATTTGAAATCAACGGTGGATACGAGGATTTCATAAAATGGTATTACATAGGAAGAAATGAAGAACTTATCGATAGGATTGTCGTCAAAAGCAGATTCAAAAAGATGAATGAGATGTCCAAGATTTTGTCCGTAAAGATAAGTCTGCCAGTCGATGAGAATGAAGAACGCCTTGTGTCGATAGCGTACAAAAATCTCCAGAACAGGATAAAAAGTTCTGAGGCCATCAAAAAATCATTGAACAGGCTGAAGGAACTTCTGGATCTTCCGATGCCTCCAAAGTTCATAGAGGGAATAGATATCTCTCACACGCACGGAAATTTGACCGTTGCCTCGGTTGTTACATTCGAAGATGGAAGACCGAACAAAAGCCTTTACAGAAAATACAGACTTTCAAACCTTACAAAGATAGATGATTTTGAATCCATGAGGCAGGTTGTAAAAAGAAGATATTCAAAGCATCCGCTTCCCGATCTTCTTCTCATAGATGGGGGAAAGGGACAGGTAGATGCGGTAAAAAATATCCTTGAAGGATTAAAATTGAGTGGAAGGATAATAGGCCTTGCAAAGGAAGACGAGAGGATCGTCTTCCCGGATGAAAGGCCGGATCTCCATCTTAGAAGAGACGATGGCGCCCTTAGAATTCTTATAAGTGTAAGGGATGAAGCGCACAGGTTCGCCACCTCCTACCATTATTCCCTAAGGGATAAAGAGATGGTAAAGTCGGGCCTTGATTCTATTCCTGGAATCGGAGAGAAAAGAAAAAAATTGCTTTTAAAGACCTTTAAAAATATAAACGGAATAAAGCGTGCTTCCTTCGAAGAGATTAAAAAAGTCGTTGGAGAAAAGGTGGCCATGAAGATAATAGAAAAGATTTCAAAAGATTAGGAGGTGGTCCTTTGAAAGGAACTTTGGAGGTTGTAATAGGACCTATGTACGCCGGGAAGACGGAAGAACTTATAAGAAGGGTTGTAAGAAGGAAGATAGCAAAGCAAAATGGCCTTATATTCAAGATTTTGTCCGATACACGAAACAGAGATCCTCTCGTTGTTTCAAGGGCAGGGACATATTTTGAGGCCGAGTTCGTAAAAGATGCTTTAGATGCCAAAAAATATCTGAACTCAAGATTTGATTATGTGGCCTTCGATGAGGCTCAATTCTTTGGAGAGGATCTAATCCAAGTCGTCAAAGAATTCATCGATGCCGGCACAGATGTTATAGTCTCAGGCCTGAATCTGGATTTTAGAGGCGAGGTCTTTGAAAATGTGATGAAAATAGCCGCAATGGCAGATGAAATCGTGCTTCTTAAGGCAGTCTGTGTTGTGTGTGGCAAAGATGCGACTTTGACGCAAAGACTTATACTCAAAGATGGCGAATGGGTGCCAGCCTCATCAAAGGATCCTGTCTTTAAAGTTGAGGGATCCGATATAGAAATAAAGTACGAGCCGAGGTGTAAGGATTGCTGGAAGGTAGGTGAATGAAATGGCATTGGTTGGAAATCATCGCGATGTTGAACCTGAAATAATAGATGGGAAAGACGCACGGGACGTTGAAAAACGCGTGCTGATAGGACCTGCGCAGGGCGCTCCAAATTACGTAATGAGACATTTCAGAATAAATTCCAGAGGTTATACGCCGGATCATTCCCATCCGTGGGAGCATGAGGTTTACGTTTTGAAAGGCGATGGATTTTTGAACAGTGAGGGAAGATCTATACCGATAAAGTCCGGCGATTACGTTTTTGTACCGGCCGGCGAACGGCATCAATTTCTTGCAGGCGATGAAGGAATAGAGTTCATCTGTGTGATTCCCAAGTACGGACAATAACATAAAAAGAGGAGGAAGCAAAATGAACGAGGAAGAATTTCTGAAAAAAGTTAAGCGTTACGATTATCTCGATCTCAAGATTTACGATGTTAACGGTACTCTAAGGCATGTCACACTTCCATCAGGATATGTCAGCCAATCAGTGCTTACAAATGGAGTTGGGTTTGATGCCTCTAACTTGGGTTACATGAATACCTCTTTCAGCGACATGATAGCCATGCCTTTGATATCCACTGCCGTTGATGAACCCTTCGCGGAATCGACGCTTTCTGTTCTATGCGATGTCATGCTTCCGGACAGAACATCCTTTGGATGGTACCCAAGAAATGTGCTAAAGAAGGCCATCGATCATGTCAAAGAACTGGGGATCGCGACAAAGATGATGGTAGGTCCCGAGATGGAGTTTAACATTTTCAAAAGCATCTCTCACGAAGTCTCTCAGAGATCTGTGTGCGTGAAGATCAAAAGCGAGGCCGAATGGCCACTAAAACATGAGCCAAATATAGAGATGGAAGAGGGATATCACAGACTGCCGCCTTTTGACTCCACCTATGAGATGAGAAATGAAATGGTTTCCATTCTTACTGGTATAGGAATGCCGGTAAAATATCATCATCATGAGGTTGGCATATCCCAGTTTGAGATAGAATTCCAGTTGCTCGATGCAATCGAAGCGGCCGACTGGATACCGCTTTTGAAATATATAGTAAGAAACGTAGCCCACGAATATGGCTACGTTGTGAACTTTCTTCCCAAACCTCTCAAAGATCAGGCAGGAAATGGAATGCATGTTCATCAATACCTTGTCAAGGAGTCAAAGAACATCTTCGATGATCCTAAAGGCCTTTACTCGCTGTCAAAAAAGGCTCTTTCTTACATTGCAGGCCTTCTTAAACACGCTCCTGCAGTCATGGCCTTTACAAATCCATCGACGAATTCTTACAAAAGGCTTGTGCCGGGCTTTGAAGCACCAACTAAGCCTTCATTCGCATTTGGAAATAGAAATTCCGCGATAAGAATACCTGCTTATGTAAATGATGGAAACGCAAGGAGAATAGAATTCAGAACGCCCGATGCGACGGCAAATGTCCATTACGCGATGGCTGCCATGTTGCTTGCGGGCATTGACGGTATAAAGAAGGATCTCGATCCTTCAAAAGAAGGATTCGGGCCGTTTGAAGGAGAAAGCGTGCCAACTTTGAAAAATCTGCCTTCCACACTCGATGAAGTCTTAATTGCGCTTGAAAATGATCACGAATTCCTATCTCCAGCCTTTACCTCTGACTTCATAGAAATGTGGATCGAAAAGAAACGCAAAGAGATCAAATTCATAAATTCAATACCGCATCCGGCAGAATACGATCTATACTTTGGAATTTAAAAACAGCGAGATCGGAAGAGCGG
>PNIW01000023.1 GCA_002878315.1 Mesoaciditoga sp.
CGTATAAACGGAAAGATTCCCGCTTATCGCATTCACAATAAGCGTTCTCTCTCCCGTCCATTCACCGAAGTATTTCAAAGTTCCATTTATGGAAACGCCGTTGATCTTTACTATCTTGCTGGAAACCATAAGATCTAAATTATCTCCTGTCCCGTTTATCTCGATATTTGAAGCGTTAAGTGTGCCGTTCAGATTTAGTCCGACACCGTTTATCGAAACCTTACTCGCTGATATTGATGAATTCATATCTATATCCGTAGAATCGAATATGATATTTTCTCCCGATATGCTTCCATTTACCTTAAGGCTGGTAGTGTGAAAATGGGCATTCATAATCTGTCTTTCGTGCCAACAACTATTTTGAATGTAACATCATCTTGATTTGATGATATATTAAGGATATATCCATTTCTTTTGACATTTAGAACAGATGGAATGTATACCGTATCCGTTGACGGATCGAAAGTTAGATCAAGCCCGGTAACGTTAACAGAAAGGCTCTTTGCTCTCTGTATGTACGTGTCAGGGTAAATAATCTGTGAAGAAATGGGAAAGAAATTAAAGTACGAAAAGTGCGATATATCCGCTCTTATGGGAAAAACGAATGCAAAACTAATTGCTACAATAGCGACTATCACAATAAGAAAGTATCTTCTTACGTTAATCGCAAAAATTATCAAAGCAGATATACCAAAGATGATTTTCAGTGGAGGAAATGGAATAAAGACCGCCAAAACACTCAATAACAGTGCCAAACACGTTCTAAAGATTACCGGATATTTTGCCATATTTTCACCTCTTGTTATAGTGTTCTATATAACTAGAACACATTAAAAGGCAAAAGTCAATCTTCAAAATTCAAACATAATTTGAACAAAATTGGTACAGTATATGTTTCAATTTGAGAAGGAGATGATTTGATGTCAAAAAAAAGTTTTGATGATAATTTCTAACGGAGATAAGAACGTGATTTCCGCTGCAATGACATTTGCGGCAGTTTCCTTTGAGAACAAACTTTACAGCGATCTTAAAGTTTTCTTCTTCGGACCAAGTGAAAAGGTCATAAGTGAAGACAAAGACTTACAAGCCAGCCTTTCAAAGTTGATTAAGGATGGTATTACGCCTGTGGCGTGCGTTAACGTTGGCAATGCCTTCAATATAACGCCAAAACTCAATGCCCTTGGTTTTAACATGATGCCTGTGGGAAAAGCCATAGCAGATCTTGTGAATCAAGACTACGTCACAATGGTTTTTTGAGTAACCTCCCATTAGAGCGCCCTTTTAAAGGGCGCATTTCTATATTGATGTGGTAAAATATTTCCGGAGGGTTTCATGGATAAGAAAAAATTAAAAGACGCCCTGGATTACTTCGAAAATGCGCTAAAGAATTGCGATCTTTGCGCGAGAGACTGCAAAATCGATAGATACAAAAAGCAGGGTGTTTGTGGTCAGTCAGAAAAGGCTAAGATAACAAATGCCGTTCTTCATTTTGGAGAGGAACCTCCACTCGTCGGAGATGGTGGCGCAGGTGCAGTTTTTTTCACAGGCTGCGGGATGAGATGCCTCTACTGCCAGAATTTCGGCTTCAGCCAGTTGAATGTTGGAAGGGTTTTAGAGGATGAAGAACTTGCGGACATCTTTTTAAAACTCCAAAAAAACGGCGCAAGGACTCTTGATCTTGTAACACCCGAGCCACATCTTAGAGCCATCGTTCATGCTCTTATGATAGCGGGTGAAAAAGATTTTAGCCTCCCCGTGGTCTTTAACACTTCAAGTTACATTCATGCACAGACTCTAAAACATCTTGAAGGAATAGTGGATATATATCTTGCGGACATAAGGTATACGGATAACGAGATTGGGAAAAGATATTCTTTGGTCAGTGATTACTGGGATGTGACCAAAAGGTCTTTGAGGGAGATGTACAGGCAAGTCGGGCCCTTTAGAGAAGAGAAAATGAAAGGGCTCATAGTGAGGCATCTTATACTTCCAAATGGAATAGGCGGAACTGAAGAGGCTATGAGATTTGTCGCGGAAGAACTGTCCACATCTGTGCCTGTGTCTCTTATGTCACAATATTTTCCCGTGCACAAGGCTTTAAAGATCGAAGAAATTTCGAGAAAGGTCAATTACGAGGAATACAACGAGGCACTTGAAATCTTGCAAAGATATAATTTGAAAGGATGGTACCAGCCTTTGTTCGAAAAGATGAAAGGCGTTTACGCAAAGTCTATCGAGAGGTGAGAAGACATGTTTTCCTTTTTTAATCCCGTAGATCTGAGGTTCGGTGAAAACGCGATTTCTGGCGTAGATTTTGCCCTATTTGGGAAAAGGGCATTGATAGTTATGGGAAAGGGAGGATCCGCAAAGAAAAATAGCGCAATTAATGATCTTGTCAATTCCCTCAATTCAAAGGGGATTTCGTACAATTTATTCAGTGAAATAGAAGAAAATCCTTCCTTTGATCTTATAGATAAGGGAGCGGAAATTTTTAAATCAAATGGATGTGATTTCGTAATCGGAGTCGGAGGAGGAAGTCCTATGGATGCCGCAAAGGCAATAAGCGCTGCGGCAAAGATGAACAAAAAGGTTGCCGAACTTTACGAGATAAAAGATCAAATCTCAACTTATCCCATAATTGAGATAACAACCACTTCCGGAACTGGAAGCGAAGTAACTCAATATGCCGTTCTGACATCTTACGATGGCAGGAAACTTGGCCTCAGGACAAAGAAGTTATTCCCAACACTTGCGATCGTCGATCCTAAATACACGCTGACAATGCCTGCAGATGTTACCATAACGACCGGACTCGATGCGCTATCCCAACTTGTAGAAAGTATCCTCTCAAAAATAAATACTCCCATTACAGATGCGATGGCGGTAAAAGGTCTTGAACTTATCAAGCAATCGCTTCATCAGGTTGTGAGAGAGCCTTCAAATATCTCTCACAGATCTAATGTGGCCCTCGCCGCAACACTTTCGGGAATCACGATATCCCAGACCGGAACGACGATAGTCCATGCGCTTGGATATCCTCTGACTTCTCATATAGGAATAAGACACGGCCTTGCAAATATGATGACAATATGCCAGATAGTAAAAAACGCCGCAAAATTCGAGCCCCAAAGGGTAAAGATCGCAACGGAAGTCTTTGGAGGTACGCAGGGATTGTGTGATTTTATAGATGCCATCTATCCGAGGCCGAAGTTGAAATTGAGCGAGAAGGATGCCGAGGAATTCGCAAGGGAGATAGATCTTAAATCTGGACAGGTTCTAAATACTCCGGGTGTTTATGATTTTGATTTTGTAAAGGAGATATACAAATCTCTTTAACACGAAAGGACAGTAGTTATGAATAGACCATGTATCAAATAGATCGAGAAAATACCTATGAAATTTTTAACGCTATATCTGACTCGGACGTTGTAGGCATTTTCCTTTTTACAACAGATGGTTTTCTGTATGTGAACAAGTTTTTCGAGAAGTTCACAGGATATTCTTTCGAGGAATTGAAAGAAAAGCACATGAAGCCTTGGGATTTGCTTTATTACGAATCGGACAGAAGGGCCGCCTTCGAAATCGTGAAGAAGCGTGAAAAAGGCGAATATTTAAAAGTAACGTGGGAAAATCTGAAGGTAATATCAAAAAGTGGCCAGCCCTTATGGATGAACATGATCACCTCGACTGTTAAACTTCATGAAAAATACGTCGGTGTAGGGATCTTTATAGACGTCACAAAAGATCATCTCCAAAGAGAAAGACTTGAAAACCTCGAAAGGCTCCATTCCGTGATATCCAACGTCAATCAGATACTTGTAAAAGAACGGGACGAAAATGAACTTTTGAAGAAAGTGTGCGACATCTTCGTTGAAGATGGAAAGTTCAAGATGGCATGGGTAGGAAAGGAAGAAAATGGCTTTATCAGGCCAATTTATTCATCAAATGACATTTACGGTTATGCCAAAACTTTGCAATTCAACACAAAGGATAATCCAAAATTTGGAATGGTGCTTAGGGCTTTTCACAAACAACGCGTTTACATAAACAACAGTACTATAAAGAATCCATTCATGTTTCCGTGGAGAGACGAACTTGTCTCGATGAAATTCCTGTCATCGGCTGCCATACCTCTTGTGAAGATGGGAACTTCGATCGGTGTTATCAACATCTATTCCGAAAAGGAGGGCATATTCGATAAAGAAATTTACAAATTGCTCAACGAAATAAAGAACGATTTAGAATATGCTCTAAACAAGATTGAATTTGAAAGGCAAAATTACATACTCTCAACTGCCCTTGAAAATACAACTGACTGGGTCGTTGTAACGGATTACGATGGCAATATAACCTATGTCAACGGCGGATTTGAAAGGATAACCGGTTATAAAAGATCTGATGTGATCGGCAAAAATCCCAAAATACTCAAGTCCGGCCTTCACGATGAAAGATTTTACAAGGCCTTCTGGGAAAAGATAAAGTCTGGGCAGGTCTACAACGGTATTTTCATAAATAGAAAAAAGAATGGATCTCTCATTTACCTCGATAAAACGGTCGTACCAATCAAAATAAACGATAAAATAAAGTATTTCGTCTCGATAGATAAGGACATAACGAAGATGAGAGAATACGAAGATATGATATACAAGTTGTCTCTTTATGACCCTGTCACCGATCTTCCGAATGCAGATTTGTTTTACGAAGAAGTGTCAAAAAGAATTTTGACATCCCAAAAATTTGCCGTGGTTTTGATAGGATTAAGAGATTTTTCGAATATAAACAGTCTTTTCACATTCGAAGCGGGAGATCAGGTGCTAAAGGAGATTGCGAAAAGATTGAATGAACTTTTTCCTTTATCACACAAAGGATTTGTATCAAAACTCAAGGGAGACAGTTTCGGAATAATCATTCCTTCACCTTCGAATATCGCAAAAATCGTTGAAGATTTGAAAGAAAAGATGGATTGTACTTTCACAGTGAAAAATAATGAAATAAGTCTTCATTACAATGTAGGCTTTGCGATTTATCCTGAAGATGGAAACAAACCAGATGTGCTTATTTCGAATGCAACCCTTGCCCTTTCTTCTGCCAAATCCTTAGGGGACAGATCTGTCGGATTTTTCAATGAGGAGATAAAAGAAAGCGTCAGAAAAGAGATTTTGATGAAGCATGAACTCGAAATTGCATTCAAAAACTCAGAGTTCGTTCTCTTTTTTCAGCCTTATTTTGATACCATCTCCGGGAAAATATCCGGAATGGAGGCGCTAATCAGATGGTCAAAGGATGGCAAAATAATTCCTCCAAATGATTTTATCTCTTTTCTTGAAAGAGATCCATTGATAGTAGAGGTTGAGAAATGGGTTATCGAGACCGTTGTGAAAAAGATAAAGGAATGGAAGGAAAAACATTTCAATGTTGTACCTGTTTCTGTTAACCTATCGTCGAGGACATTCGAAAGAGAAAACTTAGATGGTGAGATAATAAAGGTTCTTAATTCTTACAATGTGGATCCTGAATTTTTGAATTTGGAAATCACAGAAAGGCTCTTTTTAGATCATATGGATCGTGCGATGGAAATACTTGCGAGATTAAGATCTGCCGGAATAAGAATAGCGCTCGATGATTTTGGAACTGGCTACTCTTCGTTTTTGTATTTAAAAAATCTACCCGTTGACATTTTGAAAATAGACATCTCATTCATAAGAAATATTGACAAAGACGAAAAAGATTTTGCGATCGTTGACACGATAATTTCGCTCTCAAGAAAAATGGGAATAAAAACAATAGCCGAAGGCGTTGAAGAGATGGAACAGTTAAAACTTTTAAGATTTTCTGGATGCGACGCGATCCAGGGTTATCTCTTTTCGCGCCCCATTGATGAGAATAAGATTGTTGATCTGATTAAAAAATAAGGAAGTGATTTTTTGAAAAAATACCTCTTTGTTACCATCTTTTTGATGGTTGGAATCGTGGTTTATGCTGACATAACTTTAAATGACGCGGTAAAGATAGCGAAGACGTATTTTGATATTCCTTCGAATTTTACGAATTTCTCCTTTAATTACAATACATATGACCACACCGGAGAGTGGAATCTGTCATGGTCATCGCCTCAGATAAATGATCTTTCAAATGGAAGTTTGAGTATCACGATAAACGCTTCAAATGGTGAAATTGAAAGCATGTATTGCTGGAATCAATCTGAAAATCAACCGAAATATGCATTTCCAAGAATTTCGAGAGAACAGGCGAGAGAGACAGCCTTATCTTTTTTGAAAAAAATAATTCCAGGCAAAATCAATCAATTAATTCGCGTAAACAATTCCGATCAAATCGTGCCATTGAATCTTCCACAATCTTACTCATTTGAATGGGAAAGATCTGTAAACGGAATACTGTTTCCAGCCAATTATGTTGAAGTATCTGTCGATGCCCAGAGTGGAATGGTAAACCGGTACCAAATTAAATGGTCGGATCAGGAATTCCGATATCCATCTGACATCATAACTCCTGAGCAGGCAAAACAGGCATTTTTTTTAAACGATCTTTTGAAACTTGAATATTATCCAGTTCAGAATACACATCAATCAACTGCGATCCTCGTTTATTCCCTCTTTTCGAGCGGTGCAATAGATGCCGTAACGGGAAAACCTCTTCAAATCGAAAAAGGGCAATGGATAGATTTCGGATATTTTTCTAACGTGATTAACGATCAAGGAAAAATAGCTGAGAAACCTCATATTGTAGAGACTGAATTCATGAATAGAAAAATGGCAGTTGAAGATCTGAAAAAAATCATCTCAATTCCTCCAAATCTTGAATTGACGAGTGCGAATCTTTCTTACAACTCATATGACTCGAGACTTGTATGGAATCTTTACTGGGGACAGATCAAATCAAAATCTGGTACAATAACGTCTATATTCGCTGGAATAGATGCAAAAAATGGCTCTTTAGATCATCTCTACGTGAATTACCAAGGTGGAGATGTGAAAAAACCTTTAGGAGAAGATGAAGCGCAGAAATTGGCCGAATCATTTTTGAAAAAGGCCCAGCCTAAATATTTCGAGCAGATAAAACTGAATCCTGATTCTGGATACAAACCCGAAGGTGCGTACAACTTTGTCTATGATAGAATTGTCAACGGAATACCATTTCCGGCTAATACAATTCAAATAACGGTAAATGACGCCGGAATTGTGACAAGTTATGGATCGAATTGGTCAAATACTTCCTTTGAAAGTACTTCTCAAATTATTCCTTTGGATAGGGCAAAAAAGATCTTTTTGAATTACAGACCCCTTGTGCTTTATTATGTAAAGATAAACGATCAAAACAATTCAACGTCGACTATCAAACTCGTTTATTTACCAGAAATAAAAAATCCCACAGTTTCTAATTTTCTGAACGCCAAGACCGGAGAACCAGTAGGGTGGAATGGCATGCCAATTAACAATATTGGCGCGTATCACTTCAAGGATTTGAATTCGACCGAATATGCAACTTATATATCGTATTTGGGACAGGCCGGTCTCTTTGGAGAGTACGGAGATCTTTTCATGCCTTCAAAAAAGATAAAGGTTATTGACTTCTTGAAAAATTTACTTGCAATAAGAGATGGAATTCAGTACATTAACTCTCTTTCCGGATCACAGATAATGGATATGGCAATGTATGATGATCTCGTTTCGAGAAATGTGCCCAACGAATATATGACAAAAGATATCCTGTCCGAGATAATAATAAGATTTTTGGGTCTTAAAATCGCAGGGAGAGTTTACGGTTACAAAAATTTTGCCGAAAGACTCGGGATATTGTCAGGTCATTCAGATATAACGCGCCTTGATGCTGCTGTATCGATAATAAAAGCCATTGAACTTGAAGGAGAATGAATTTGGAGAATAAAACGAATTTGAATTACAGACAGACCTTTTTGCTTGGTCTCGGTTTCATGGTTGTTTCGATGGTCTGGGCAGGATACAACGCATATATGCCGATCTTTCTCGGAAGATACACGGATAGCAATACACTTATAGGCTTTGTGATGGTGTGGGACAATATAGCAAATATAATCCTTCTTCCGATCATAGGGGCCGCAAGCGATAACACACGAACCCCAATAGGACGGCGCATGCCTTATATTATAATAGGAATGCCTCTTGCAGGCCTTGCATACGCCCTTTTGCCGCTTCAGAAAAGTTTTCTTACCCTTATAGCGATAGATATAGTCTTTAACGTAGTTATAGCAACGTATCGTTCTCCGGTTGTCGCACTTATGCCAGATATAACCGCAGAATATAACAGAAGCAAGGCAAATGGTGTGATAAACTTCATGGGAGGTCTTGGATCTCTTATCATGTTTTTCATAGGTTCCCAACTTTACAAAGTAAATAACGCCTATCCATTCTTTCTCGTTGCGATACTTTCATTCATCGTTCCGGTCATTTTGTTTTTTGGAATAAAAGAACCGAAGATATTCGATCAAAAGAGGCAAAAACAAAGTATATTCAAATCGCTTCTGCTTGTGATAAAAGATAAAAACAGGGCACCTTTTTTCACGCTTCTTTCCATTTTCACATTGATTGCTGGTTTTAGTTCAATAGAAACATTCTTTACACGGTATGCCGAAATAGCGCTTAATATAAATCCTGCCATCTCCTCCTTCTCTCTTGGCTTTTATTCGATAGCGTTCATTGCGTTTGCGCTACCAGCGGGCTTTATAGCAACGAAAATAGGCAAAAAATATACCATGATGATAGGCGCCATAGGAAGCGTGCCGGTTTTACTTGTCTTCGCGACTGTTACGAATTTCACTGTTTTTGAAATCTTACTTCCAATTGCAGGCGCTCTAAATGCGATGTTCACGA
The DNA here is from genome assembly GCA_002878315.1 of Mesoaciditoga sp. Classification (GTDB taxonomy): domain Bacteria; phylum Thermotogota; class Thermotogae; order Mesoaciditogales; family Mesoaciditogaceae; genus Athalassotoga. The sequence goes on from PNIW01000023.1 coordinate 8,868, forward strand.
TAAATTCTTATCCTTTAGTGGTGAGTTATTCGTCTTCCGAGAGCACGGGAACATACACTGGACTTTATTATCTGTTCTCTTCTTTAGCCTCGATAATAGCGCCACCTGTTTTTGGACTTTTGATGGACTTTGTGAGTTTTAAGATGCTCTTTGTTGCAGGTGCGACGAGTATGTTTGTATCGTTTCTCTTTTTGATATTCATAAAAGCACGATTGACTGGGGAGGCAGTAAAATGAATATCAAGCCTTTAATGGAAAAAATCAAAACACATACCGGAAGGATTACAATTTTAACTGGAGCAGGAGTAAGCACTCCGAGCGGGATACCAGATTTTCGATCTCCATCTGGGATCTATTCAAGGTACGATCCGGAAGAATTGTTTGGACTTGACAATTTTCTTTCGAACCCGTCTTACTTTTACAAATTTGCCGTTGAAAATATATTCACAATGAAGGATGCAAAACCCAATATCGTCCATTACATGATCGCAAAACTTGAATCTATTAAACTCGTGAATGGTGTCATAACCCAAAATATAGACATGCTGCACAAGAAGGCTGGGTCCTTGAATGTTGCAGAAGTACACGGAAGTATAGAAAAAGGTCACTGTATCAAGTGTTCAAGGGCGTATTCTCTTGATGAAATGTATAATCGCTCTCTTGAATCACCTGATAAAGTTGCAAGATGTGATTGTGGCGGCCTCATAAAGCCGGACATAATCTTTTTTGGAGAATTGTTACCGGAATCTGAAGTTGAAAAGGCCTACAAAATGATCGATGATTCGACCTTGATGATCGCGATGGGAACATCTCTTGCAGTTTATCCCGCTGCATCTTTCCCGCAGATAATACTCAAAAAGGGCGGAGAACTTGTAATCGTAAACAGAGGATCTACGCCGCTCGATAGATGGGCTTCATTGGTTCTCAACGAAGATCTCGAAAAAGTTTCAAGTGAAATATTCTCTCTTTTATAAAAAATGGAAAAG
>PNIW01000101.1 GCA_002878315.1 Mesoaciditoga sp.
CAACGGTCTCTATTAGATTTGAAACCATATCAAAGGCAAGAAAACCATTTAAGATTTCTTCGTCGAAGGTCGTCATGAAAGTTTTCTCAAGAGATGGAGTGTAATTTGTCGTCCCAAACAAACCCTTAGGAACGCTTTCAATCTCTATAGAATGGGATTTCCCATCGCAAAATTTTGTAACGTCTAAAAATCTGTGATGCTCATTTATCTCGCCGTAAGAGACACCATCTACCCTGACAAGAGATTCTCCCCCTGTCCATATCTCCAAAGAGATGATTTGAGAAGAATTGGCCTTTTCAAAAACAGCATTTGATCTGAAGATAACCGGGAATTCTTTGTAATCCCATACATCTCCTATTTTTATCTTTCTTACCTTTCCGTTTACCTCGATTGTCCAGTTATCAATGACCTTTCTTGAGATCACAGAAAGAGGAAATAATTCGCTAACCTGCCTTTTTAGTCTTCTGTAATCAAGATCTTTCCATTTGCCGGATGAGAAGTACATATTATCAACTCCTTTTCATGTTCAAATTCTTTTGAAGTTTGGATCTATAAACATATCAAACCTTATCCTATTCAACACGATATCATCTCCTAAAACCCGTTGTTATTAAATGTAACTGAAGGCAAAAAAACTTTATTCATAAGATCTGTCTGTGACTCTTTGCCCTTAAGTTTACCCAATTTCACAGCATCTTTAGGTGTTATGTATCCTAAAAATATCTGGCTGAATGTCTGTATATCACATTCAACGGATGACTTATCCGCTTTTTGCACTTTTGCATGTCCTCCGGAGATCTCGACATGCCATGGACCTTGATTCCACGGAGCAAATTGATCCGATATTTCGATATCAAAAGCGGTATTCAAATCTTCTTGGTATTTTCGAGCAGTCAAAGCGTTTTCAACATCTACAACACGAAACATCATGCCTGTTGTTAATTTCATATCGACCCTGGGATTGGGCAAAATAATATGCAACTTTTCGTCTGTAGCAGTCGACCATATAACCTGATCGATCTGAGATTGATGA
>PNIW01000017.1 GCA_002878315.1 Mesoaciditoga sp.
TATGCACTTTCGTTTTAAGAACTCATAGGCATGCCAGTCCATATCTGACGGAATCAATCCTAACCTGAATAAAGTGAAGTAATACGATATTCTCATTTTCTCAACAAAATCTCTTAATCCTATTTGATCTTTGAAATTCAGCCAGAATTGAGATACCATCCATACCGTAAAGCATATCTGTACAGCCTCCGCGTGCATGAGCATACTCTTTGCAAGATATACAGGTGCTCCAAGTCCAAGTTCGTTCTTGACATGAAGTAGCCTTCTATATTTTCTCTTTTCGAGTAATGGCCGAGTATAACGTATTCATCCATAGAAAGGTCTGTCGACATGATTACCCTGTTCTCAAGGGTATTGTCAAAGACAAGTTTTACCTTTCTCGAATATGCCGGTACCCATGCAATAACAGATGAAACAGATCTGGTGTTCTTGTTTAGTTTACTCAAAAGCATTTCGGCGCCATCTACAACAACGGTTATGTTCGTTCTTATTCTTCCTATGACTGTATACCCTTTGTCTAAGGCTTTTGAGATGATCTCAGAGCATGTTATACCACCGTCGGTCAAAACAATAAGTCCTTCGTACGGAACTGAATCAATCATCCGGTTGAATTGCTCGGTAGATGTCTCGAATGAATTAGCCATGGTTGTAAAGACGGGAAAGTATAGCTTTGAATTTATCCACAAAACAGATGTAAGAAGTTCTATTCCATTCACGACACGTTGTTCTATTGACGAGTAATACTTTCCAACGAATTCAATCGATTTAGTCCCGTACCTTTTAATGACGGTTTCGTCAAGGATGAGATACTTTGGTTCTTGTCTTATACTGTTGATGAAGCCTTTTAAGAATGCAATCCTTGCACTTAAGATTTCAGTTAAAGGGCTTCGAGACAAAGCACGAGACATAGTCGATTGTGACGTCATAATTTCAGATGCAATCTGGGACTCATTGACATGCTTTGGCAAAAAAATGCCAAGGATGTACTCAAAAATTCTGAGCCGTTGGTCTTTTCTTTTGA
>PNIW01000045.1 GCA_002878315.1 Mesoaciditoga sp.
AGTAGCGATAAAATTTATGTACCTTCGAAAGTTATAGATAAATATGACTGGAAAAAATCGGCTAATAAGATGTTAAAAATATTTTCTGAATAACTGGAAATAAATTACAAAGGAGGTTTTTGTGTATATCCGCTCTCGTGTACCGTTGAGGATAAGTTTTGAAGGAGGAGGAACAGATGTTTCTCCATATTGTGACGAATACGGTGGTGTTGTTTTGAACGCGACGATAGATAGATACGCATCTGTCACGCTAAGGCCTACTAAAAATGAAGATGTCATAGTAAAAAGCATAGATTACGATCTTACCCTTAATTATAAGATAAACGAAGACTTCGCATTCAACGGCCAACTTGATTTAATAAAGGGTGTTGTCAGGATAATGAAAGAAAGATTTGGTTTATTTAAGAGAAGGTATTGAGATATACGTTCAAAATGATGCTCCGCCTGGATCAGGACTTGGCTCATCATCTGCCGTATGTGTTGCCTTAATAGGGGCGTTTAAAGAGTTACTTAAATTGCCTCTTACACCTTATGATATAGCAGAACTTGCCTTCAAAATAGAAAGGATAGATCTTGGAATAAAGGGTGGACGTCAGGATCAATACGCCGCGGCATTCGGAGGATTTAACTTCATGGAATTTTACAAAGATCACACCATCGTTAATCCTTTGCGCTTGCCGGAAGATTTGATAGATGAACTTCAATACAGTCTTGTTATAGCGTACATAGGAGGAAGCCATGAATCTGCAGGAATACTTGAAAGGCAAATAAACAACGTGAAAAACAAAAAGGAAACTTCTCTTGAGGCGATGCACAAGATAAAAGAACTTGCGATTGAAATGAAAAATGCCCTTGTAATGGGAAGACTCGGTAAATTCGGCAAATTGCTCGATAAAGAATGGGCTTACAAAAAAGCGATGGCCGAGGGAATAACCAACGAACAGATAGATGAAATTTATGAATCTGCCATAAAAGCGGGAGCGTTGGGAGGAAAGATATCGGGTGCCGGCGGTGGTGGAT
>PNIW01000032.1 GCA_002878315.1 Mesoaciditoga sp.
CAGCCATGCCGCGGTGAATACGTTCCCGGGCCTTGTACACACCGCCCGTCAAACCACCCGAGTTGAGGATACCAGAAGTCGCTGGCCTAACCGCAAGGGGGGAGGCGCCGAAGGTAGACTCAGTGAGGGGGGTTAAGTCGTAACAAGGTAGCTGTACCGGAAGGTGCGGCTGGATCACCTCCTTTCTAAGGAGAAAAAGATTGCTGCCCGTTTTTGAGTGGACTAAAGGGCTCATAGCTCAGATGGTTAGAGCGCACGCCTGATAAGCGTGAGGTGGGTGGTTCGAATCCACCTGAGCCCACGGGGATGTAGCTCAGTGGGAGAGCATCTGCTTTGCAAGCAGGGGGTCGTCGGTTCGAATCCGATCATCTCCAGCGGTCATTGAAAACTGAATAGAGAGTAAGGTTAAGGTATGAAGGGCGCGCGGTGGATGCCTTGGCAACGGGAGGCGAAGAAGGACGTGGCAGGCTGCGAAAAGCGACGGTGAGTTGCGAGCGAACGTTGACCCGTCGATATCCGAATGGGGAAACCTATCTGGCGAGAGTCAGATGCGAAAGCGCGAACCGGGTGAAGTGAACCATCTCAGTAACCCGAGGAAAAGAAATCGAAGAGATTCTCCGAGTAGCGGCGAGCGAAAGGGGAGAAGCCCAAATCGAGTGCGTGTGATAGTCCACAGGCGTTGCGTACTCGAGGTAATAGGTACATCTGGGGTACTTCTGTGGGAGTACCGGAGTTAAGTATCTGTTTAGTCGAAGGGTCTGGGAAGGCCGACCGGAGAAGGTGAAAGTCCTGTAGGCGAAAGGCAGGTACGGCTCTAAGGTGTGACCTGAGTAAGGCGGGGCTCGAGGAACCCTGTCTGAAGTAGGGGGGACCATCCTCCAAGGCTAAATACTACCCGTTGACCGATAGTGAAGTAGTACCGTGAGGGAAAGGTGAAAAGTACCCCGGGAGGGGGATGAAAGAGAACCTGAAACCGCGTGTCCACAAGAAGTCGGAGCACGAAAGTGCGACGGCATGCCTTTTGATTAATGCGCCTGCGAGTTGTGCTGTGTGGCGAGGTTAAGTCGGAAGAGACGGAGCCGAAGGGAAACCGAGTCCGAATAGGGCGGTAAGTCACATGGTGCAGACCCGAAGCCGGATGAGCTACCCATGACCAGGATGAAGGTGGGCTAACCCCCACTGGAGGTCCGAACCAGTTGCTAGTGAAAAAGCATTGGATGAGTTGTGGGTAGGAGTGAAAAGCTAATCGAATTCGGTGATAGCTGGTTCTCCCCGAAACGTATTGAGGTACGGCCTTGCATGGTCAGTCATGGAGGTAGAGCACTGGATGGGGTAGGGGGCGTGAGCCTTCCGAACTCAACCAAACTCCGAATGCCATGACTTAAAGTGCAGGAGACAGACTACGAGGGATAAGCTCCGTGGTCGAGAGGGAAAGAGCCCAGACCGTCAGTTAAGGTCCCCAATGCCTGACTAAGTGTTAAAGGAAGTAATGTGCCTGAGACATCCAGGAGGTTGGCTTAGAAGCAGCCATCCTTAAAAGAGTGCGTAACAGCTCACTGGTTGAGGCACGTTGCGCCGAAGATGTAAGGGGGCTGAAGTCAGGAGCCGAAACTGCGGAACTGGAGAGTTAAGGACTTAAAAGTTGGTAGGGGAGCGTTGGACAGTAGGGAGAAGGTGTACCCGTGAGGGGCGCTGGACGAGGTCCAAGTGTGGATGCAGGCCCGAGTAGCGAGAGGGAGGTGAGAATCCTCCCCCCCTGAAGCCCAAGGGTACCTGGGGAAGGTTTGTCCACCCAGGGTTAGGCGGGACCCTAAGGAAAAGGCGAAAGCCGTATCTGATGGGAAACAGGTTAATATTCCTGTTCTTGGGAGCTGGAGTGAAGTGGTGACGCAGGAGGAGAAGTACCGTGGTCAAGTGGCACGGCCATCCAAGCGGCGAGCCATGGTGCGCAGGCAAATCCACGCGCTGAAGGTAAGCCGTGACGGGGAGTGGCGCAGCGATGCGTTGCGACGGTATGGATTCACACTGCCGAGAAAAACCGCTAAGCGATGAAGGCTTTCAAACCGTTCTGTAAACCGACACAGGTGGGCTGGCATAGAATGCTAAGGGGGACGAGATAACTTCCGCTAAGGAACTAGGCAAAATAGCCCCGTAACTTCGGGAGAAGGGGTGCTCGAATCTGTGGGCAACTGCAGAATCGAGCCGCAGTGGAAAGGCCCAGGCGACTGTTTACCAAAAACACATGACTCTGCGAACTCCGAAAGAGGAGGTATAGGGTCTGACGCCTGCCCAGCACCGGAAGGTTAAGGGGAGCCGTGATGAGCGGTGAACTGAAGCCCCGGTAAACGGCGGCCGTAACTATAACGGTCCTAAGGTAGCGAAATTCCTTGTCGGGCAAGTTCCGACGTGCATGAATGGCGTAACGATCTGGGCACTGTCTTAGCGGGAGGCTCGGTGAAACTACAATCCGGGTGAAGATGCCCGGTACCTACGGCTAGACGGAAAGACCCCATGAAGCTTGACTGTACCCTGATATTGTGCTTTAGCGCATCATGTACAGGATAGGTGGGAGGCTGAGAACCGTTCTCGTCAGGGGACGGGGAGCCGGCGGTGGGATACCACCCTTGATGTGTTGGAGTGCTAACTTGAGCCACTAAAGGTGGCAGAGGACAGTGTCAGGCGGGCAGTTTGACTGGGGCGGTCGCCTCCCAAAAGGTAACGGAGGCGTACAAAGGTCACCTCAGGCTGGTTGGTAATCAGCCGTTGAGTGCAAAGGCAAAAGGTGGCCTGACTGTGAGAGCGACGGCTCGAGCAGACGCGAAAGCGGGTCTTAGTGATCCTGTGGCACTGAATGGAAGGGCCATGGCTAAACGGACAAAAGTTACTCTGGGGATAACAGGCTGATACCGTCCGAGAGTTCACATCGACGACGGTGTTTGGCACCTCGATGTCGACTCATCGCATCCTGGGGCTGAAGCAGGTCCCAAGGGTTGGGCTGTTCGCCCATTAAAGCGGTACGTGAGTTGGGTTCAGAACGTCGTGAGACAGTTCGGTCCCTATCTACCGTAGGCGAAGGAGACTTGAGGGGAGTCGCCCCCAGTACGAGAGGACCGGGGTGAATGTACCAATGGTGTACCAGCTATCCTGCCAGGGGTATAAGCTGGGTAGCCAAGTGCAAATTGATAAGCGCTGAAAGCATCTAAGCGCGAAGCAAACCCCAAGATAAGGTCTCCCACTCGAAAGAGGTAAGGGTGGTTCGAGAACAGGACCTTGATAGGCCGGAGGTGGAGGCATGGTGACATGTAGAGCCGACCGGTACTAATAACCCGAGGCCTTAACCTGAAACTCTATTCAGTTTTGAATGACTGTTATGCCGGGTGAGGATACCGGACTGGGAAACACCCGTTCCCATTCCGAATACGGCCGTTAAGCCAGTCCGGGCCGATGGTAGTAAGGGGGCGACCCTTTGCAAGAGTAGGTCATTGCCCGGCTTATATATAACGGGACCAATCAGGTCCCGTTTGTTTTTCTTGTAATTTTGATTTTATATCTCTTCTCTTACAATTGGCATCGTCATGCATCTTGGGCCGCCACGGCCTCTTGATAGTTCGCTTGACGGTATTTCTATGACTTCTATGCCTGCCTTTCTTAACAACTTGTTTGTCACGTAATTTCTTGAGTAGGTTATAACTGTGCCCGGACATATCGCAAAGACATTTGACCCGTCGCTCCATTGCTCTCTGTCTTGGACTATAGGATCTTCTCCCCCACACTTTACGAGTTCTACGGCACTCAATTTAAGGTGTTTTTTGAGAATGTTGGAAAGTTTTCCGTTCTCAGATTCTATTTTTAGATCTCCTTTAACGTTCTTTATTGAGAAGATCTCTATGTTGTCTGTCAATTTGGGATGAATAACGAATTTATCTACGTCCATCATCGTAAAAATTGTATCTAAATGCATAAAAGCCCGCGTTTGCGGTATCACAAAGGCAAGTATCGTTTCAAATCTTTCTTTAGATGCGAAGATCCTTTTTGATATCAACTCAACGGCCTCCGGTTCTGTTCTTTCCGAAATGCCGATGGCAAGTACTTTTGAACTTAGAATAAGTATGTCTCCGCCTTCTATAAAGAAGGGATCGCTTAAATTGTAATACCTCGGAATTTCCTCGTCTTTAAAAAGGGGATGGTATTTATAAACGTAATCCATGAGAAGGGCCTCTCGTCTTCTCGCACCGGTAGACATTCTGTTGATCGAAACTCCTCTTCCTATAGTTGCAACGGGATCGCGCTGAAAATAAAGATTGACCATTGGTTTGATGAAAAAAGGGAATTCTTTTCTTACCTGTGCCGAGAGGGAAGAATTTTGCATATCTATTTCGTTCGATCTGAGGCCACAAATCATCTTTTCAATGAATTTTTCGTGATCCAAATTCAGAAAGAATTTTCTTATATTTTGCGCAAGTTCAAAACTATTTATGTTGTTGAAGATTATGAACTCATCCAAAAATTTTTCTTTTACTTCCTTATCTTTGAGGACTGTGGAGATGAGATCTTCAACGTACAAAACCTGAACTTCCCTGCTTTTTAAGACCGATGCCATTACATCGTGCTCACTCTGCGCGACTGTAAGGTATGGTATGTCATCAAATAAAAGATCTTGCAAAGAAGAAGGAGTCAGATTTTCTATTTCCTTTCCCGGTCTGTGCAGTAAGACTGCTTTCAATTTTCCGACTTCATTGTATACGTATGGTTTCAATGCATCCTCCTATATACTTTTTAGGTATTTGCGTTGTTTTTCTGTCAGTGAATCTATCTTTATTCCAAGCAACTCGAGTTTTGTCCGTGCTATTTCGTAATCTATTTCCTGTGGAACGGCATAGACCCTGTTTTCCATTTTTTTATGATCCTTTGCTATTTTTATTGCACTTAATAACTGAACCGAAAATGAAAGATCCATTATTTCTACCGGGTGCCCGTCTGCGGCCGCAAGGTTTACGAGTCTTCCATCGGCGATAAGGTAAAGATGTCTTCCATTCACCTCGTATTCTGTTATGTTGGGACGAGCTTCCCGTTTTGAAGTTGATATGCTTTCAAGATCTTTTACAGATACTTCAACATCAAAGTGGCCGGCATTTGAAAGTATGGCGCCGTCTTTCATCACTTCGAAATGCTCCTTCCTTATGACATCCGTATCACCAGTTGTCGTCACAAAGATATCTCCGATCTTTGCCGCCTCCTTCATTTCCATAACGTCAAATCCATCCATGATGGCTTCGAGAGCCTTTATGGGATCTACCTCTGTAACGATAACCCTTGCGCCAAGGCCTTTTGCTCTCATCGCAACGCCTTTTCCGCACCAGCCGTAACCGGCGACAACGACTCTCTTTTCGGCGATATTCAAATTGGTATTTCTCATTATTGAATCCCACACGGATTGACCGGTACCATATCTGTTATCAAAGAGATATTTGGTCTGGGCATCATTGACGGCTATGGCTGGAACCATTAACTTTTTTTCATTCTCAAGGGCTCTGAGCCTTTTAACGCCGGTTGTAGTCTCCTCGCAAACTCCCCATAAATCTTTTAAAATTTCTTTTCTTTCCTGATGAATTGTTACTGTCAGATCGGCTCCATCGTCTATTATTATGTTAGGCTTTGAATCCAAAGTTAATTGAAGATTCTTTTTGTAAAGATCCACATCATGGGTTCGCTGGGCATTAACAGTTAATCCTCTATGCCTTAACTCGCTAACTATCTCGTCCTGAGTGCTTAATGGATTTGATCCTGTTACAACGACCTCACCGCCGAGTTTCGCAAGGGATAGGGCTAAATATCCCGTCTTTGCTTCGAGATGGATAGATACGGCGATTCTTATTCCCTTTAAAGGGCTTTCTGGTTGGTATCTGTCGACGAGTTTGTTTATAACCTTCATTCTACTGGCTACCCACTCTAATTTTGCGCTTCCTATCTCCATTTTTTACCTCCTTAAACTTTTTGAGATATGAGAGAGATCTCTTCATCTCTTGAATCGTAATCCAGGACTTCCGCGTACATTGCAAAGTTTATGATTGTGTCGAAGAGTTCTTCCGGATTTTCATTTGGGAATTTTTCAGAAAGAAACTCTTCAAGTTCTTCACGCGTTATGACTCCATTTTCACTTTTTACTATCATATCAAAGATGATCTTTATGAGCGGTATCTTCAATATCTGCTCTTTGAAGATCAATTTTCTTTCGTTAACATCGGCATCGAGAAATCTTTTGCCGAGTTTTGTGAAGATCACATCATGACTTGGGGTTTCAACAAAACCCAACATTTCAGCGGCAAGCGCTATAGATATAGTCGTTCCAAAATCTCTTTTTATCTCGTCCGACAGATCAAAAAGATCGAGTTGGCCTTTATTATCGTCTAACACCTCGAGAAGCCCTATGATTTCGCTTACGCCGGCGTGCGGTATCGGGGACAGTTTTTCCTTTTCCGACGGTATTTCAGGAATATCTGGCATTATATTTGCAGTTAGAACGTTGTAGATGGTATCAACGGTTTTAAGAAAGGCTGAAGATTTCTGATCTCTTGGAAAGGGTAAAGAGTTATGATATATGGCCTTTATGCTGCCCGGATTTGAAGTGAGTATTACTATGTCGTCTGCCATGTAGACAGCCTCATTTATGTTGTGGGTGACGATTATAACATTCGTAAGGCCCGAAATGCCCTTTGACCAGATATCCAAAATTTCTTCTCTTAAATTTTCGGCCGTTAAAGCATCGAGAGCGCTGAACGGCTCATCCATACATAAAACCTCGGGCTTTGAAACAAGCGCCCTTGCAAATCCTACCCTCTGCTTCATTCCTCCAGATAATTCTCGCGGATAGACATCTTCAAATCCTTCAAGGCCTATCATGTCTATGACATTTGCTATCAATTTTTTCTTTTCCTCGGGATCTATATCTTCTTTTATTCCTAAGGCTATATTCTCACTGACGGTTTTCCACGGAAAAAGCGCGAAATTCTGAAAGACCATGGCCATGTGTTCGTTAACGCCTAACTGTAACTTTCCCTTGTAGTAAACGCTTCCAGAGGTAGGCTTTAGAAGGCCTGTTATGATCCTTAAAAGCGTTGATTTGCCGGCACCAGATGGTCCAAGAATGGCAACTATCTTTCCGGGATCTATTTTTAGGTTTATAGATTCAAGGCCCACGAAGTAGGCTCCCCCACTCATTCTGAATTTGACGGAAACATCTTTTAATTCTATTATCGGTACACCCATATTTAGACCTCCTTTCAATCAAACTTGAACTTTTCTGTTGACCATCTTTGAAGAGGTCTCCACATCAATTTGTTTATTATCACAACTCCCATTGACATCACTATAACAGATAGGGCAAGCAAATTCATCTGATTGTTGTTTGTGAAGACATTTATAAGATATCCTATTCCCGTAGCGGTGTAAGTGTGGCCTCCTACAACCATATATTCGGCAACAATACTGGCATTCCATGCTCCTCCGGCTGCCGTTATCATGCCCGTTATGAGATAGGGCAGAACTGACGGAATGTATAGATTAAGCCACAATTCTTTTTTTGTGAATTTAAGCATTTTCGAGGCTTCTTTTAATTGATTTGGTATGGCAGATGCGCCCGCTATTACGTTGAAAAGAATGTACCACTGGGTTCCAAGTAGCATTAAAATTATTGAACTCCATTGAAGATTGGGAAATAACAAAACAAACCATGGATATATCATTGGAGCCGGGAAGGACGCAATCATCTGAACAACTGGCTGCAGCCTTTTCGATAATTTCATGTTCTTTCCTATTATTATGCCGACTGGCAATGCCCAAAGTGATATGGCAACGGCCGTGTATACACGCAAACCCGTTACTCCATCGGCAAGAAGAATAGTTAAAAATTCGGATCCTTTGATATTCGAAAAGAAAGAGATCAATTTCCATATGCCTAAGAAGAAGATCAGACCAACGATGGAATAAAAGAGAATATTTCCCCATTTGCTTTCATCTTTTTGGTAATCGCCGGATATCACCTTTGGCCTTAATTTTGGAGTAAACCTTTTTAAAGTTGCGAGTTCCCTAAAAAACATGAGTGCGTGAGAACTTTTTAGCACTTTTAAAATAAAAGATTTTGGCTCATCTTCTGAAGCAACTTCGTCCATTTTGAATTTGTCTGCCCATGCAACTATTGGTCTCCAGAAGAAGAAATCTATCGCTAAGATCATGAGCATCATCGCTATTATCGCGTAGATTTCTCCGGGAACGTATCCTTTGTCCATGGCAACTCCCATGTAGGATCCAACACCAGGAAGGATAAAGGTTTTGTCTCCAAGAGAAAAATATTCGGATACCACAAGAAAGAACCATCCTCCGGCCATAGACATCATGCTGTTCCACACAAGGCCGGGCATCGAATATGACACTTCAACATTCCAGAAGATCTTCCACTTTGAGAATCCGTAGATCTTCGATGCTTCTATCAGATCCCGCGGAATGGATTTTAAAGACTGGTAAAAACTGAAGGTCATATTCCATACCTGTCCTGTGAAGATCATGATTATTGAGGCAAGTTCAAGTCCTGTATTGCTATGCGGGAAGATGGCTATCATTGCGAGTAAGACTCCGGGGAGAAATCCTAAAACCGGCACAGATTGTAGGATATCAAGAAGAGGGATTAAAAGACGTTCTGCGTATCTGTTACGGGCGGCAGCGTAACCGTAGGTAAGGGTAAAGATCAAAGAAAAACCATAGGCTATAAAGCCTCTCGACATTGAGAGAAGAGTATAGCCTATCAAGGCAACCGGCGACATAGAGATTGTCGCTTGCTCGACAATAGTGCCCGTCCATCTTGTGGCAAGTTCTATAACTCCCCATGTTAAAACCGCAAGAATCGCTACTACCACTGCATCGTAAATTGAAAAGTGGAGGATCTTCTTCTCGATCGCACGAACCATTGTCGATCATCTCCAGCACCTCCTGCTGACGGTAAAAAAATGCTAACACATCGTGTGTGAAAGTATTTAGGCATGAATGTTGAATATTGAGTAAATTGATTCTAAATTCTTGCCCACTTTCCGTAAGCGATATTTGAAATCTCGCCCTTTTCTTCTAAATACGAAAGTACCGCGCTTTCAAAGGACCTGAAAAGGTAAAATGTACCGGAATTTAGAGGCACATTTATTTCAAAACAGATCTCCTCAACACTTTTTGGAGTATTTAAAAGATCAAAGGTCATATTTATAAAATCATTCAGTGCATTCTTCGTCGCATTTATGTCGTGAGACGGATCTGGCGATGGCTTACCGTGAGAAGGAATGTACAGATCCATATCTGAATTTTCTATCTTTTGAATTGAATCAATGAATTCTCTAACGTTTATAAGGTAAGGGTAAAGGTATTTCTTTATTATCTCCTCTCCAAAATAAGCATCCCCGCAAAAGAGTACGTTTCCAAACTTTATACCTGTCATGCCAACCGAATGACCGGGAAGAGGCACGAATTCAAAACCTGGCAATTCGAAATCATCAAAACTTTTCAACGGCGATCCCTTTGCCTCAAAAAAAGATCTCTTCAGGGCCTTTGGAGGATTGGCTCCGTAAAGGTAAAATGATTCCATAAAAGGATTTTCTATGAAAAATTTTTCTTTTTTATCCGCGTAAATATTTGCGCCTTTTAGGGCAAAAAAGCGATTTCCCTGAATATGGTCGGCATGCGAATGCGTGTTAAAAACAAAGTCGATCCTTCCGGTTTGCTCAAAGATCTCCTTTGCGAATTTCTCATTCGATCCTGTGTCTATTAGATACTTTTTCCCCTCATATTCTATCACACCCACATTTGTATTTCCTATTTTTACAGAAAGAAAATCATTTATTCTTTCCATATTGATCTCTCACTGCCTAAGTTTTGCAAGAATCTCGGCCTTTTCTTTATCAAGTGGAGATTTAACAGTGATTTTGAAATTTTTCTTTGGATGAATTAAAGAGATCTCTGCGCAGTGGAGAAAGTATCCTTTGAGTTTATAAGTGTTTCTAAATCTTTTGTTGTCTTCTCTATCGCCGTAAAGATCATCTCCAACTACTGGAAAATTTATCGATGAAAGATGCCTTCTTATTTGATGCTTTCGCCCTGTCAGGATGTCCGCCTCGACAAGTGTGTATCCTGTAAAGAAATCCACCGGTTTTACATGGGTGAAAGCCATTTTTCCATCAATCGGTTCGTTTATCTCTTTCTCTTCCCTTAAAATTCCCTTGACAAGCGCGACGTATTTTTTGTCTACCTGATGGGAAGAGATCATGTAAGAGAGTTTCTTTGCCGTATCGTAATTCTTTGCGACAATTATTATACCGGATGTATACTTATCGAGTCTATGAACAAAGAAAAATTCTTTCATTTTTCCGATTAAAACATTGTAAAGAGATTTTTCAACGTGGGTACCTGGCTGGACCGATAAGCCCGAAGGCTTGTTTAAGACTAAAATATCATTATCTTCGTATAGCGTTTCTATGTCCATTTTGACGGGAAGATGGGTAGGCGCATGCCTACCGTATCTTTCCATTATCTCACCTTCGCTGCCCCTTAACTTTATGAGTATTCTCTGTCCCTTTTTGATTCTCTCGGCACCATTTTTTATCCTTTTCCCATCGACTGTGACTTTTCCAGATCTTATGAAGCTTTGAAGGGCCGATAACCTTATCGACGGGTACCTTCTTCTTAAAAATTTATCGAGTCTTTCTTCGTCCCTCTCTTCGATTATCTCGGTGAAGAAGAGATCGTTCATGCCTTTTTCGGCTCCTTTATACTTTTGACTATGCCAATGGCGATTATCATGCAGGCGATTCCTATAGAAGCCCCGCTGACCACGTCGAGTAACCAGTGAACGCCAACGTAGAGTCTATCGTAAAGGATAGATAAGATGAAAAGAGAAATTATGATCGATATAGTCCATGAAACGGCCTTCGGCAATTTCGATTTTAAGACAAAATAAGCGATCATGCCATAAAGCGCGAATGCGCCGACACTATGGCCGCTCGGAAATGAATAGGATGTTTCCGGAACGAGTTGGGACAGATCAGGACGTGGGATGGCGTAAATGTACTTAAAACTTTCAATTAAAATTCCCGCCAAAGTCAAAGATATAAAGAGCATAAGTGGTTCTCTCCATTTTTTAAGCAAGGAAAGTATCACAACCACGACAAGCCCTATAACGATGTCGTATATGGTGTCTGCGTACTTGGCAACGGCTATAAAATATGGATTCAGAATGTGATGCCTCATTCCTATGACGGCTTTTTCGACGAAAAGATTGAGACCATTTGCAAATCCAAATTTTTCGATCAGTCCCAACAAGATACCTATTCCCAAAAATATCACAAACCACGAGAAGTACCACCAAAATTTTCTCAAACAAAACACTCCTTCCTTGACATTTGTTTTCAAATGTAGTACTATATATTTAGCACTCGGTTTAATAGAGTGCTAAGGTGATCGGATGGAATTAAATGAAAGGCAAAAAAAGGTACTTTTTTGTGTTGTAAATGAATACATAAAAACCAAAAAGCCTGTCAGTTCGGAAAGGGTAATCGAGAGTACGAATATTTCTCACAGCAGCGCAACTGTGAGAAACGATCTGAGAAAGCTTGAGTATCTCGATTACGTTAAACATATCCACACGTCTTCCGGAAGGGTTCCTACGGATAAGGGATATCGTTTTTACGTTGATTCTATCTTCGAAATATCTCAAGACATTAAAACTTCGAAAGATATGGAGATCTTTCCAAATTATCCTCAGGGCAACTTCGATCAGGTCATAAATAGAGTTTCTACCTTACTCGTCAGAACCGTTCCGGTAATGATCATAATAACAAAGCCCGTTTCAGACAGGATAAAGATAAAGGCCATAAAAATTCACAGAACCTTTGAAGATTATATCACAGTCGTACTTTTTACAGAACTTGGAATGATCAAAAATCAGACTATACCCAAAAGGTTAACGGATGAAAATGTCAGAGAAATAGAGAGAATTTTAAACACGGCAATAGTCGGAAGAACTATAGATGAAATACGTGCAAATATAATCGGATCTCGATTTGAAGAGGACAGATGGCACGGTACAAATGTTGAGAGTACTATAGAGATTCTCAAAAACCTTATAGAGGATTCTGGAGAGGACAAGTATATAATAAGAGGAATAGAAAATCTTATAGACGATGAAAGTATAGATCAAAATGTCCTGAGAAATCTTTTGAGCACTCTTGAGACGCCAAACAAATTTTACAAGTTTTTGGAAGATTACGGAAAGGTCGAAGACATAAAGATCTTCATAGGAAGTGAGCATCCGCAACCAAACATGGAATCTTTCGCGTCTTTTATAGTTCCTTACAAGGTTTTTAACGAAGAGATAGGTTATGTCATATCTATAGGCACGAAATCGATAGATTATCAAAGAATAATAAAACTCACGTGGTACATTGGAAATAGGTTAACGGAATTGCTGACCTTTCTTTCGAGAATAAATGAAACAAAGAGGTGATAATGATGGAAGAAAAGAATGAGAACAGTTCAGAAATAAATGAAAATAAGAATGAAAGTGAAAATAAAAATCAGATCATAGAAGAGTATGAAAAGAGAAATAAAGAACTTGAAGAGTATGCCAAAAGAATGAAGGCGTCTCTTGAAAATCTGAGGAGAGAAAAAGAAGAAGAGGTAAATTACGCCATAAGTTATGCGAATCAAAAACTCGTCGAAAAACTCGTGGAGGTGCTCGACGAAATGGAAAGACTTTTAAACAATTTCAGCAATAAAGATTCGCTCGATTACGTGGCGCTTCAGATGATGTACAAAAAATTCAAAAATACCCTCGAAGCCGAAGGATTGAAGAAGATAGAAACGAATGGTAAATTCGATCCATTTGAACACGATGCCATCGAACGCGTCGAAAGTCCGAATCATGAAGACTGGGACATAGTGGAAGTGACGCAAAATGGCTACAAATTCAGAAACAAAGTTATAAGACCCGCAAAGGTAAAGGTAGCCATGCATAATTCTTCAAATTCGAATGAGGGATGATCGTTTTGGCAAAAAAAGATTATTACGAGATTCTTGGTGTTTCTAAAGACGCCTCTACCGATGACATAAAAAAGGCATACAAAGATCTTGTCAAAAAATGGCACCCCGATCTTCATCCCGAAAACAAAGAAGAGGCTGAGGCGAAGTTCAAAGAGATACATGAGGCCTACGAAGTTCTCTCCGATCCCCAAAAAAGGGCGCAGTATGATAGATTCGGATATGTCGGCCAGCCACAGGAAAATGTTGGTGGAGCGTCAGGACAGCCTTTCAATCAGGAAGATTTATTCGGAGGATTTGAGGATATATTTAACATGTTCTTTGGCCAAGGGATGCGCCGTGAAGAGAATGTTTCGAGAAGCCTCAGAGGAGAGGATATTTATCTAACGATTCAAATAGACGTAAGAGATGTGCTTTACGGTGCCGAGAAAGAGATAGAATACACAAGGTATGAAACCTGTCAGGCATGTCACGGCACCGGCGCAAAGGACGGAACATCTTTCAAAACCTGCCCGAAATGTCACGGAACGGGAGTAGTGCGTGTCCAGCAAAGGACATTTTTCGGTGTCGTAACAACGCAGACAACGTGCGATATGTGTGGGGGAAGCGGAAAGATAATAACTGAAAAATGTCCCGTGTGCGGTGGGCGCGGGAAGGTTATCGTCAAAAAGAAGATAAAGGTAAGAATACCTCCAGGCGTTGATGATGGAGGAAGATTGAGAGTTCCAAATGGAGGCCATGCCGGAGACAATGGTGGCCCTTACGGAGATCTCTTCGTCATTTTGAGGGTCAGGGATATACCTGGAATAAAAAGAGAGGGACGGGACGTTTACAGCGAGGTCGACATAGACTTTGCTCAGGCGGCTTTGGGAACAGAAATAGAGATAGATGGCCTTGAGGGCAAGGAAATACTTTCGATTCCTGCCGGTACACAGCCGAATACCATTCTTAAATTAAGAGGGAAAGGCTTCCCATCGCCCAATGGCGGTCCTCGTGGAGATCATATTGTGAAGGTAAATGTGGTTATACCAAAAAGGCTTTCCAAAGATCAGGAGGAACTCCTGAGGCGGTACGCAGAAATTTCTCACACCGGAGTAAACAGTAAAAAGCACGGTTTCTTCAGGTAAGGGTGAAGGACCTATGGATGAATTAAAAATAAAAAAGGCGAGGATATATTATTACAAAATTTACAACATCGCCGATTCTGCAGATCTCGAAAAGGTAATTTCCCTTTCTTCTAATTTCAAGGGTATAAAAAAAATGAGATTTGAGAGAGTTGGATCGGATGTTATAGAAATCCAGAATCCTCCCATCCATCTTTACATAGATGAATATCCGCTCAAAATCGATGGGAACGATGTAAAAGTAACCGTTAAACTCGAAATAAATGAACTTGGTACGATGACGGTTATCGTTCAGATAGACGTAGAGGGGGATATTTCCACTTCCTTTTTCACGAAAATCCAAAAAGAATATCTTTCCAATCCGGCTGAGAGTTTTAAAGTGGAAGAGTATTTTAAAAATGGAATAAACATTCTAAGTCCGGTTTTCAAGGGAAAATATGAAAATTTCTCTC
Source organism: Mesoaciditoga sp. (assembly GCA_002878315.1). Lineage (GTDB taxonomy): Bacteria > Thermotogota > Thermotogae > Mesoaciditogales > Mesoaciditogaceae > Athalassotoga. Next base: position 14,645 of record PNIW01000032.1, read on the forward strand.
CGACTCTCGAGCATATAATATACTACGTGGAAAATTTTGATGGGCCCATAAAGGCAAGAGAACTTTTGAGCGAATACAAAGATTTGCCGGAGTTGTTGCACAAAAGCGATAAAAAACTCAGCATTCAGGTGAAAAACAGAACTTTCAGACATGCGTTTTCTTACTATGCGGATGATCTTGTGGTCATAACGAATGACAGTTCATTTGTCTACGATCCCGAAGGAAGCGATGATATAATAGATATCCTTGACTTTTTGAACACGCAACTCGTAACCATAAGGTACTATGACGAATTGCTCGATAGAAGAATGCGTGAAATAAACAAATCTTTGATCGATAAACCCAACAATTCACTCATGGAGATCTTCAAAATAAGAAAGCACAACAATGCAAGCAAAAGACTTATTGCCTTAAATGTGGAAGTTAAATCGGCCGTCGAACATGCCAAAAACGCTATTCATGTAACCGAAGATGTTTACTACGCGAGAGTATATATGAACGCAAGGCAGATCTTTGGACTGAATTTGTGGGAAGAAAGCGTGGAAAGAAAACTCGAAGTGGTTAACGATACATACAACATGATCCAGTACAACCTTTCCCACGCCTTCGATAATTTTCTCGAAATAGTAGTTATAGTGTTGATCTTCATAGAACTTTTAGCATTCTTCAGATGAAATTTCATAGGAAGGTGCCAAAACAGCACGTAGCGAGCAGCACGTAGAGTGTAAGAATTGCCAATTGAAAACTTTCAATTGGCAATTTAAATAGCCCTTTACTCACCACTATGTATGGATATTCGATTTTTAAATCAAATTACTTGTATTTTTGGATTTTGCTTTGACAAGTTCTAAGAATTCATCTTTGAAATTATCGTAAAGACTTACAAGTGGCAGGTTTATAGACTGTCCAAGGCCGCAAAAAGAAGAATCGCTTATTTCCATAGAAAGCGTTCTTATCCTTTCGATGTCCTCTTTCTTTCCGATCCCTTTTGAAATTCTATCTAACAATATGTAAAGGTCTCTTGTTCCTTCCCTGCATGGAGTGCACTTTCCGCACGATTCATGCATGTAAAATTTGACGGCTTTTTTTGCTATATCGATCGCTTTATTTTGATCATCGATAACAAGAATCGATCCCGATCCCAAAGATATGCCATCTTTTATAGATTCATAATCTATGGGCAGATCAAGTTTGTCAGGCTTTACAAAGGTTCCGGCCGTTCCTCCGGTTTGGACCATCTTCAAAGTTCTTCCCTTTGCAACTCCTCCGCCAAAGCCGTATATGAGTTCTCTGAGAGTGCATCCCATCGGAAGTTCAACGATGCCTCTGTTTACAACATTTCCAACGAGCGAAAAGACCTTCGTTCCTTTTGATTTTTCCGTGCCATATCTTCTGAACGCGCCTGGACCATTTAAAATTATCCATGGAACATTCGCAAAAGTTTCGACATTATTTATAAGTGTAGGTTTTCCGTAAAGTCCGTGCTCTGTCGGGTAAGGAGGCTTAAGTCTTGGCCTGCCGGCCTTTCCCTCGAGTGATTCCATAAGTGCAGTCTCGTCTCCGACCACATAAGATCCGGCGCCCGGCCTTATGGCTATATCAAAAGAAAAATCGCTTCCAAAGATGTTATTTCCAAGCAGTCCATATTCTTTAGCGTCATTTATCGCCTTTTGGACTTTTTTTATCGAATTGTAATATTCACCCCTTATGTAAATGTATCCTGTATCCGCGCCTATTGAGTATCCGGCTATTGCCATGGCCTCTATGACAGAATGCGGATCTCCCTCAAGTATCAATCTATCTTTGAAAGTACCAGGCTCACCTTCATCGGCATTACAAAGTACGTATTTTTTACCGTCCTTTGCCTTAAAGGTCATTTCCCATTTTAGCCCCGTTGGAAAGCCCGCTCCACCTCTTCCTCTCAGGCCCGAGGCCTTTATCATTTCTATGACATCCATCTGTTTCATTCTCAAAACGTTGTAAAGCGCTTTGTATCCGTCTCTCGCAATGTATTCTTCTATATTTTCAGGATCTATAATGCCGGCATTTCGAAGGACGATCCTTGTTTCTTTTAATTCTGTCCTTTTTGCTGGTTTTATCTTTTCTTTCTCCACAAGAAACTTGGAAACAATTCTGCCCTTTAGAACATGTTCGTTGAATATCTCTTTCAAATCATCGACGGAAGAGACCGAATAATAAATGTCTTCGGGAAAGACTTGAAATAAAACGCCTTTTCCGTAAAATCCAAAGGTACCTGTTTCTACAACATCCACCATTTTGGAAAGGTTGTATTCTTTGACCAGATCTTTCATAGTCTGTGCGTAAGATCTTGAACCGTTGAGTAAACTATTGGAATCCGTCGAAAACAAAATGGTCATTGACTTCATTTTCTATCACCCCTGTACTTCTCGATTATCCCCTCGATCGATTCGACTGTAAGATTTCCATACGCATCACCATCTATCATCATAACGGGGCCAACTCCGCATATTCCAAGGCATGAAGTTTGTTCGAGTGTGAAAAGACCATCCTTTGTTGTTTGGCCAAAATCGATTTTCAAAATATCCTTTAACTTTTGTTCTATTTGTGGGCCTTCGACCACATGACAGGGAAGACTTTCGCACAATCTTATAAGATGCTTTCCACGAGGTTTGGTTGAGTACATGCTGTAAAAGGTTGCAATTTCGTAAATTCTTTCTATCTTCACATCTAATTCTTCCGCCATAGCCTCGGCCGCTTCGAGGGGGATCGAATTTTCGAACAATTCCTGGGCTAAATGAAGTGAACTTAAGATCATATCCCCTTTTTCGACTTGTTTCGATTTCACTTCTTTTATTCTGCTCCTCAAAATCTCAACCTTTTCCATGGCACCCCTCCATTAGTGATTTTTTTAACAAGATCGACTTTACTAAATGGCGGAGGTGCTGGGACTCGAACCCAGAAGGCACTTAGTGCCACCGGTTTTCAAGACCGGCCCCTTAGCCGATTCGGGCACACCTCCGTCTTCTTTGTTATTTTAACATCTTTCGATTCAAAAAAGCAATTATTTTCCTTGCGCTACCTGATTCTTTCCGTTTTCAAGTTTGGCAGTCTTGCTCGCATTCATTCCGTGCATCAATTTTTCCTTTGTTATTATGGCTTTTTGCGTTTGAGGATCAAATGCCCTCATCATCGACATGTCAAAGACTAAATCTATCGATTGATCGATCTGAGCCTCGGTTTTTGGATCGACTGCGGCGACTATTACCTCGTCTCCAATCCTTGCATGAAGCATTGTCTGGTTTCCAAGAGGCTCTATAACGTCTACCTTAACATTTACGGTGTTTTCAGGCGTTGCGGCCACGGCAAACATCTTATCGTAAATGTCTTCGGGTCTTATTCCGAAGATTATTTCTTTGTCCTTGTAATCTCCAAGTTCTTCCTCGTAGATTTTTGGCACCTTAACAAGGGCTCCATTTGAAAGTTTGACCCACATTGATCCGTCCTTCCACAAGACATTTGCCTTCAAGAAGTTCATCGAAGGAGATCCGATGAATCCTGCGACAAAGACATTGTCCGGATAGTGGTAAATATCGAATGGCGTTCCTATTTGCTGGATCACGCCTGTGCTCATGACAACTATCTTGTCCGCCATCGTCATGGCCTCGACCTGGTCGTGTGTGACATATATCATAGTCGCATTAAGTCTTAGGTGCAATTTTTTGAGTTCGGATCTCATCTGGACCCTTAACTTTGCGTCGAGGTTTGAAAGAGGCTCGTCGAAGAGGAATACCTTCGGGTTTCTAACAATCGCACGGCCGACCGCGACACGCTGCCTTTGACCTCCGGAAAGTTGCTTTGGTTTTCTGTCGAGAAATTCTTCTATTCCGAGAATTTTCGCCGCTTCTTTTACCCTTCTGTCTATCTCATCTTTTGGAAAGTGTCTTAACTTGAGTCCAAAAGACATGTTCTGGTAAACATTCATGTGAGGATAAAGCGCGTAATTCTGGAAGACCATCGCTATGTCTCTATCCTTTGGTTCGACGTCATTTACAATCTTGTCTCCGATCTTGATGGTCCCCTTCGTTATCTCCTCAAGACCCGCGATCATCCTCAAAGTTGTTGTCTTTCCGCATCCCGAAGGGCCGACGAGAACACAAAATTCTTTGTCTGCGACGTTTAAATTTGCATCTTTGACTGCCTCTACCTTTTTTTCGTAAATTTTCCACACATGTTCCAAAATTACATCTGCCATCCTTACACCTCCTGATCATCCTGATCGTCTTCAAGCATCTTATCGACCGGATCTTCCGGCACGCCGGTGCCAACATCGAGCGTGTATATGTCCTTTACTTGCTCTAAAAAATCCATTATTTTGGCGTATCTCTCGTAATTTATAACACTCACTTCCGGAACACCATTTTTTGTTATGACTATGTCCTGATTTTTGGCCTCGGAAATCAATTTGGAAAGGCTCGCCTTGGCATCGGCAACATTGTAAAACTTTAATTTATTAAGCATACGATCACCTTGACTATGATTATAGTCATATTTCGAATTAAAGTCAAGTTAAGTTCTTAAAAAATGGAATTTGAAGTCCTTTTAAGAAAGAATCCTCCACATTTTTAGTAGAAAGATATCGCAACTTGACTTTTAGAGCCAAAGAGTATATATTTGAATAAATATTTTGAAGGTGGACAATGGTAGAGTTGATATTCAGCCTGATGGGAATTATTTCCTACATATATCTTGGAATAAGAATAATTCCAATGAGGATAAAGTTTGCCGCTTTTCTTTACCTCCTCTTTTTGTTTATCTTTCTTGTGGCTTTAGTTATAATGAATCCTTATTTTTTGATATCATGGTCTATTTTTACACTTTTTCTTGGAATAATCGTTTTTATTCTTGTAAGATGAAAATTTCTCTATTGACATTTCAAAATTAAAGTATTATAATTAAGTAAGTTAATTAATGGAGGCGGACACTGTGAAGATCCCCCTTTTTGATTTGACAAGACAGTACAAAGAATTAAGGAATGAAATGATCAAAAAGATAGACGAGACGATATCGAGCGGCGTTGTGATAATGGGCCAAAATGTCGAAGAAATAGAAGAAAGAATCGCAAATTATATCGGAGTCAAGCACGCCGTGGCGGTGGGAAATGGCAGCGATGCTCTTGTCTTAGCACTCCAATCGATGGGAATAGGAAAAGGTGATAAGGTTATCACCACCCCTTACACATTTTTCTCAACGGCAAGCGCAATAACAAGGCTTGGTGGAATACCGATTTTCGTCGATGTCGGAGAAGACTTCAACATAAATGTGGATCTTGTGGAAAAAAAGATAAAATCAGACAAATCAATTAAGGCTGTTATCCCCGTTCATTTATTCGGGAAAAGCGTCAATATGGAATATCTTAAATCAGTTTGTGATAGGTATGGAGTTAAAATTTTAGAAGATGCCGCCCAATCTATAGGGTCAGAAGTATCTGTCGGTGGGAAACGTGTAAAGACTGCCTCTATAGGAGATGCCGGTATTCTTTCTTTTTTCCCCACCAAAAATCTCGGAGCGTATGGAGATGCGGGAATGGTGCTTACGAATTCGGACGAAATCGCAGACAAGGTAAAGATTTTAAGAGTTCACGGATCGCATCAAAAGTATGTTCACGAAGAGATAGGCTACAATTCTCGGATGGACGAGATGCAGGCCGCCATACTGAATGTCAAATTTCCCCATCTTGACGAGTGGATAGATAAGAGAATAAACGCGGCATCAAAATATTCAGAACTCCTTGGAGATGCGGTCGTCTGTCCTGCCGTTCCAAAGGATAGAACGCATGTTTTTCACCAATACGTTGTAAGAACCGAAAGAAGAGAAGAACTTAGAGAATATCTTACAAATGAAGGCGTCGGCACGGCGATATACTATCCTATCCCACTGCATTTACAGCAATGCTTTTCCTTTCTAAATTACAAACCGGGAGATTTCCCCGTTGCCGAAAAACTTTCTAAAGAGTCTCTTGCCATTCCGATGTTTCCGGAAATCACATTTGAAGAGCAGAAATATGTTGCAAACACGATAAAGAAATTCATGGAGGAAAGATCATGACTTTGATGGAAAAGATAATTTCAAGAAAGGCAACTGTAGGAGTTTTGGGACTTGGGTACGTCGGTCTTCCGCTTGCCGTCGAAAAGGCCAAGGCCGGTTTTAACGTTATCGGCTTTGATATACAAAAGAGCAAGGTAGACATGGTAAATGCCGGACACAATTATATAGGAGACGTTGTCGACTCGGACCTTGAAAAACTCGTCAAGGATAAAAAATTAAGGGCAACAACGGATTACGATGAAATAAACAACTGCGATGTCATAACGATATGTGTGCCAACGCCACTTGACAAATTCAAACAACCGGATTTAACGTATATAGTTGAAAGCACAAAGCAAATAAAAACGCGCCTTCACAAGAATATGCTTGTAACACTCGAGTCCACTACTTATCCTGGCACAACGAATGAGGTTGTTCTTCCAATACTCGAAGAAACGGGCCTTAAGGTTGGAAAGGATTTTTTCCTTGCTTTCAGTCCCGAACGGGTAGATCCCGGAAACCTCATTTACAAAACCAAGAATACCCCAAAGATAGTCGGTGGAGTTACTCCTGAATGTACCAAGCATGCCAAAGCGATGTACGAGGCTATACTGGACGCTCCAGTCAAAGTTGTATCTTCGCCACGTGAGGCAGAAATGGCCAAAATACTTGAAAATACATTCAGAATAGTCAATATCGCGCTTGCAAATGAGATGGCACTTGTATCGCACAGAATGGGTATAAATTACTGGGAAGTCATTGATGCCGCTGCAACAAAACCTTTTGGATTTATGCCATTTTATCCGGGTCCAGGCGTTGGAGGGCACTGTATCCCGATAGATCCGTTTTATCTGACCTACAAGGCGAGGGAGTACGATTACCACACAAGATTGATAGAATTGGCCGGAGAGATCAACGACTCCATGTCTGAATACGTCGTAGAAAGGCTTTCAGATCTTTTGAATGATAGAAAGAAATGCATGAACGGATCGAAAATACTCGTTATGGGTGTTGCGTACAAAGGAGACATAGACGATATAAGAGAATCTCCGGCGCTTAAGGTTATCGAGCATCTCGAAAAGAAGGGATCGGTTGTGATATACCATGATCCTTACATACCAAAATTCGTCCATAACAACAAAAGATATGAAAGTGTCCCTATAACAAAAGAACTTTTGAATTCGATCGATGGCGTAATAATAACCACCGCACACAAAAAGCACGTTGATTATCAATTCTTAATCGAAAATGCGCCTCTCGTCTTCGATACAAAGAATGTAACGAAGGATATTTCTCTCCAGGGGAAGTACCCGAATCTATATATTCTATAAGGTGAGATTATGAAAATAAAGGGTGGTCTTATTGGCTGTGGAAGGATAGGAACTCAAAAACATATTGAGGCGGCCATTAAAAATTCTGAGATCTTCGAATTTGAAGCCGTCTGTGATCCTGTCGCAGAGAGGGCAGAAAATGCCGCTATGATTCTTGAGCGTGCCGGCCTAAAAAAGCCAAAAGTTTACACAGATCACAGGAAAATGTTGGAAGAAAAACTCGATTTCGTTGCCATAGCGACAGAGTCGGGAAAACATAAAGATATAACTGTGGACGCTTTGAAATCGGGAAAGCACGTACTTGTCGAGAAGCCTATGGCTCTGTCCATAAAAGACGCAAAAGAGATGTGTGATGTTGCGAAAGATCGTAAATTAAACCTCGGCGTTTGCTTTCAAAACAGATTCAATCCAGCCGTTCAGGAATTGAGAAAAAAGATCGAAAGCGGTGCTTTTGGAAGGTTATTTCATGCCCATATAGCGGTAAGATGGAATAGAAATAAAGCATACTACGATCAGGCTCCGTGGAGAGGAACATGGGCGATGGATGGCGGGGTCCTTTCAAACCAGTCAACGCACGGTATAGACCTTCTTCAATGGATGCTTGGCGGCGAGATGGAAGAAGTTTACGGCTACATCGCTAACCTTAACCATCCTTACATAGAGGCAGAGGATCTCGGAACAGGCATTGTTAAGTTCAAAAATGGATCTGTTGGGATCGTCGAAGGAACTTCCAACGTTTATCCTCGAAATTTAGAAGAAGTTTTCTCGATCTTTGGAGAGCGCGGTACGGCTGTAATAGGAGGCATCGCAACGAACAAAATTCTTACATGGAGATTTGAAAATGAAGAACGACACCCATTCATGGATTTACCGGATCCCGAAACTGTCTACGGATCGGGCCATATACCCCTTTACAAAGATTTTATCGATTCAATAAAGAACGGACATCCTCCTTACATCACCGGTGAAGAGGGGATGAAAGCACTCGAGATAATTTTGGGCATTTATCAGTCCTCTCTTTACGGGCGACCGGTGAGTTTTCCGATAGACTTTTCAACAAATCTCATGTCCCCCCTTCGAAGGTAAGAAGCACGGATATCCCGCGCTTCTTTTTTTATTGGAGGATAAAATGATCGAAAAAATAATTGAATTTACAAAGAAAAAGATGGAAGGATCTCACGATTTTGATCATGTCCTGAGAGTGGTAAGATTTTGCGAAATCATAGGCCAAAATGAAAATGCGAAGATGGATATCTTGATTCCAGCCGCATATCTTCACGATATTGCCAGATCTCTTGAGGAAAAAGATAAATCTGTAGATCACGCAATCGCGGGATCCAAGATCGCACTTGATTTTTTAAAAAGTATCGGGCATCCATATGCCGAAGAAATATCCTATGTCATATCGGTTCACAGATTTTCAAGAGGCCTTGTTCCGCAAAAACTTGAGGCAAAGATTTTGCAGGACGCAGATAGGCTCGACGCCATCGGCGCGATTGGAATATACAGAGCGATAATGTATTCAGCGCTTAACGGCAGGAATATTCAAGATACGATATCGCATTTTGAGAGTAAGATTTTGAACCTTAAGGATTTGATGCACACCGATACGGCAAAAAAGATGGCCGAAAAACGCCATCAGATAGTCTTTGAATTTGTCAAATCTCTTAAGGAAGATCTCATGCAAATTGAGAAACAAATCTGACTGCCTGAGGCGTTTTGGGCATTTTGAAAAATTCATATGGTGTTGTATCTTCGAGTATGTATCCGTTACTCATGAATAGAATCCTATCGGATACCTCTCTTGCAAATCTCATTTCGTGAGTCACTATTATCATCGTGACGCCTTTTGAGGCGAGTTCTTTCATAACATTTAAAACTTCAACTGTCATTTCAGGATCAAGAGCCGATGTGGGTTCATCGAATAAAATGAGATCCGGCTCCATTGCCATTGCACGAGCGATAGCAACTCTTTGTTGCTGGCCACCCGAAAGTTGTGAAGGGTAACTGTTTAATTTTTCTCCAAGTCCTACACGCTTAAGCCATAAAGTTGCGATCTCTTTCGATCTATCCTTTCCGATCTTTCTTATCTTGACAAGGGGATACATGACATTTTTGAGCGCATTCATGTGCGGAAAGAGATTGTAACTTTGAGAAACAAAGGCCATTTTCATCCTTGCCGCTCTTACAACCGAAGGCTCTGCGGTAAGAAGTTGACCTTTGAAAAAGATTTTGCCAGAATCGTATCTTTCCAAAAAATTTATACTTCTAAGCAGTGTGGATTTCCCCGTTCCAGAAGGGCCCATTATAACTACAACCTCTTTTTCGTTAACGCTCATGGAGATGTCTTTGAGGACGACATTTTCTCCAAAGGATTTTTTTAAATTTTCTATTCTTAGTATCTCGCTCAAGGTATTGCAAACCTCCTCTCAATTATTTTACTTGCATAACTTAAAACGTAAGTCAGGGTAAAATACATTAGCGCGACGGTTATATAACTTTCGAATGATGCCAAGGCCATCGTTGCAACTTCATTCCCTCTTTGGGTTAATTCTTCTATCGCTATTACAGACGCAAGAGAACTGTCCTTTATGAGACTTATAAACTGGCCTGTCAGTGAAGGGAGAGCATTTCTGAAGGCCTGTGGAAGGATTATATCGAAGAATTTTTGGCTTTCGCTAAGGCCGAGCGCATCTGCGGTTTCAAATTGCGCTTTTGGAATTGACTGGATTCCGCCTCTTATTATTTCAACTATGTAGGCCCCCTCAAATGTTGAAAGCGCTATAACGGCGGCCCAGAATCTTGGAAAATCGAAGATAGTGCCTATTCCGTAATAGACAAGAAGTATTATCACAAGCAATGGAATGTTGCGAAAAATGGTAACGTAAACGCCGGTAAGATCTCTAAGGGTTTCGCTTTTGGAAACCCTCGCTATGCCTCCAAGTACTCCTATAACAAAAGAAAGTAAAATACTGAATATTGAAATTTGAAGGGTTATAAGCATTCCCATCAGATAGAGTTTTAGGTAATCAAAGGGCACAATATTCCAGTGAAATGGATATTGCAAGGAAATAAGATAATACATACCTCCAAAGACCACGATCAGTATGATCGCGGTAGATAATTTTCGAAACCATCTCATTCACATCACCTATGAATTTGGTTTGTAATTAACAAACCATTTGTCGTAAAGTTCCTGCCATTGGCCGCTTGCCTTTATGTATGTTATGAAGGTATTTATCCAATTAAGAAGTTCCTGTTCATTTTTCTTTATCGCTATTCCATAATTTTCGTTTGTAAGCGTCTCATCTACTGTGGCAAGTTGATTATATTTTTCTACCATATATCCGACGTAAGTTGAATCTGCAACGGCAATGTCGGCCTTTTTCATCGCAACCTGCAATGCGGCTTCGTCCATTGTATTGAATTCAAGTATTTTTGCATTTGGGAAGATTTTCTTTGCCGCATCTTCACCTGTTGTTCCTATCTCGACGGCCACCGTTAAATTTTTCTGATCTTGAAGGCTTTTAACGGTCGGATTAGTATAAACTGATTTGTTGTAGAGGATCTTCTGCCCTATTGTAAAGTAAGGGATAGAGAAATCGACCATCAGCGCTCTTTTTGGAGTTATCGTCATCGCCGATATTATCATGTCGAACTTTCCGGAGACAAGAGACGGAAGAATTCCAGACCATTGTGTTGGAACTATTCTGAGTTTGACTCCAAGTTCATTCGCCATTAACTGAGCCATATCGACATCAAATCCTACGTAATTGCCGTTTGAATCCACACCCTCAAATGGCATGTAATGTACATCCATTCCCACTGTCAGATAACCCGAAGAGATTATCTTGTCAAGTGTGTCCGCCCCTACCACCACTGTTAGAATGACAAGAGAAAGGACAAATAACGCAAAAGTTTTACCCATACAGCACCTCCCTAAGATTTTTGAATATAAAAAAGGCCACATCTTTGATGTGAAACCTTCTCATGCACGATCAAGAAGCCGCTTCACCGGGCGGTTGCTTGACGTGCTTTCTATTTTCAATTATTGAAAATTTTTTCACATTTCCCCCTTAATTCAAAGGTTTGAAATATCTTATCATTGATATTTGATCAATGTCAATTAAAAAAACATTAAATTTTGTTTTCTTATTTTTTTTACAGCAAATATAATCCAATTTGATTTTAAATAATGAAGTATTTTGGTTTGAAATCAGGTAAAATCATACTTGGTTTGAAATATTTTGACGGGATGATTCCTTAACATAAGAAGCGTGGAGATTGACAATCTTCGATTGAAATCGCCATGCATGAGCGACTTATTATCAGTTTTTTTCATTCTTGATATTACACAGGCGGGGTGCCTTTGGCGATCTTTTCTATGTTATAATATAATGAATTAACATTGAGGAGGTCTTAAATTTGGAAGTAGAGGATACCGTTAAGAAACTTATTCTTTCAGAAAAAGATGCCCGTGCCATTGTTGACAGTGCTAAAGATAAGGCAAAAAAGATACTTTCAAAGGCAAATGAAGAGGGGGAATCCCTTCTTGAGAGTAAAAAATTAGAAGCGAAAAGGGTTTCTGAAGAGATGATCCGGAAAGCCGAGGAAGAAGCCCGGGCGAAATCAAAGGAAATCATTCAAAAAGCCTTGAATTCAGTTGAGAATCTTAAGAATCAATACGCATCGATAAGAGAAGATTTCACTTCTGAGTTTGTTAAAAAATCTTTGAATTTAAAGGTTTAAACTTGAAACTGGATGAATTTGAATACGATCTTTTGAAATTCGTAAAAAAAGAGTCTTTGATAAAAGATGGTGATTTTGTCCTGTTAGCCGTTTCGGGTGGCGCAGACTCGATGGCAATGATGCATGCCTTTTCCAAAATAAGAGATCATCTTAGTGCCGATTTTCTCGTCGCGCATCTAAATCACATGATAAGAAAGGAAGCTGAAATCGAGGGAAAAGGCGTTAGCGATTTTGCAAAGAGTTTGGGATTCGAATGCGTTGTCGAATCGAGAAATGTCCCGGAATACCTTAAAACTCACAAGGGCCTTTCAATTGAAGAAGGAGCGAGAGTCGTAAGATACGATTTTTTTGAAGCAGTTGCTTCGAAATACGGCGCGAATAAAATAGCAACAGCGCATCATCTTTCGGATCTGACTGAAAATTTCTTCCTCAGACTTTTTAGAGGAAGCGGAGTAGGCGGACTTATAGGAATGAGCCCGGCGAGAGGCAAGTATATAAAGCCCTTTTTGATCTTTGATGAACAGAGAATAAGGAATTATGTTAAAATTTATAGAATACCTTTTTTTGAAGACAAAACAAATTTTGATACAAGATATTTGCGAAATAGGATAAGGCATCTCTTAATTCCGGAAATAAAAAAGGATTTTTGCCCTCAGATTGAAAAGATGGTTTTTAACATTTCAACAATCCTTAGAATGTATCAGGATCATCTGGGCAAAGAGATATCGGAAAAATTCGATCTTAACATTGTAAATGACAGGATATGTTTGAAACTCGAAGACTTAAGAAAAGAAGACGATCTCGTTCTTTCAGAACTTTTCAAAATGATTTTAAATGAAATGGGAGTAAATATATCGCATAGAAAGATAGATTCATGTGTTAAGATCGTAAAAGATAGCCGATATCATGAGTTAAACCTCGGCCAAGGCGTTTACGTGATAAAGGATAAAGACGTTTGCGTAGGAAAAAAGAAAGAAGAGATTTTCTGGAGTCCATTAGAACTTTTAGTGCCAGGGTCAGTCCAAATAAAGGAATTATCTATTAAGATATATTCTGAATTTGAAGAAGGAGAGATAAAATTAGGGGATTCTAAAAATTGCGTAACCATTGATGCTGGGAAGATAACCTTTCCACTGGTTGTTAGACCTGCGAAGGATGAAAGGATCATTCCATTTGGAATGAAGGAAGAGGTAAGAGTGAAAGATATTTTGAAAAAAAGAGGAGTTTCTGCCGAGATGAGAAGGATATTTCCTGTTGTTGCTCAAAAAGATGGTAAAATCATCTGGATAGTGGGAATAACTTTTTCAGATGATTTGAAAGTCACAAAAAATACGCGTAAAATTTTAACGTTAATACGGGAAGGAGGCGCTTTTTGATGCCGGCACCGAATTATACAAAGCAAACAGGCCCAAATTGGAGAACCATACTGATATATTTTCTTGTCATAGTCATGTTCTTTTTACTGATAAGACTTATGTGGCCTCCAACCAATCCTGTTACACAGATAAGTTTTACCAATTTTCTCTCAATGGTAAACCAAGATCCCACTCCGATCGCTTCCGTTGTGGTTGATTCGAGTGGTAATACGACTGTAACGACAAAAAATGGTACTATATATAATCTTTATGCTCCATGGCTTCTTACAAGCAACTCTTTGGTAGAGACGATGTCTTCAAAGGGAATCAGCGTTGTGGCAAAACCTGCCACGGATTCGAGCGTGTGGATAAATGCGATATTTTACTTCGTCCTGCCTTTGGTCATCTTGATGATCTTCTGGTGGTGGATGATGAGAAGGATGGGTAGCGCTAATTCGCAGGCCTTCAGTTTTACAAAGAGTCCGGCTAAGGTTTACAAGCCTTCCGACAAGAGAGTAACCTTTAAAGATGTTGCTGGAGTTGATGAGGCAAAGGAAGAATTAAAATCTATAGTTGATTTTTTAAAAGATCCTCAATCTTTTAATGTCCTCGGAGCGAGAATGCCAAAGGGTGTTTTGCTTGTTGGACCTCCAGGAACTGGAAAGACTCTCATAGCAAGAGCCGTTGCTGGAGAAGCCAATGTTCCCTTCTTTCACATGAGCGGATCTGATTTCGTTGAACTGTTTGTCGGTGTGGGTGCTGCAAGGGTAAGAGAACTCTTCAATCAGGCAAAGCAAAATGCACCTTCCATAATATTCATAGACGAAATAGATGCCGTTGGCCGTCAGAGAGGAGCGGGACTGGGCGGTGGTCACGATGAAAGGGAGCAGACTTTAAACCAACTGTTAGTTGAGATGGATGGGTTTGACAATCAAACGGCCGTCATAGTCATGGCCGCAACGAATAGGCCGGATATTCTCGATAGCGCTTTACTTAGACCTGGAAGATTCGACAAAAAGGTTATTCTCGATCCGCCCGACATAAAGGGGCGCGAGGAGATCCTGAAAGTTCACATGAGAGGAAAGCCTATCGATCCAAATGTTGATGTTAGTGTTCTTGCAAGAAGGACTCCCGGATTTGTCGGGGCAGATCTTGAAAATCTTATAAATGAAGCGGCATTGCTCGCGGCCCAGAGAAAAAAGAAACAGATAACAATGGAAGAACTCGAGGAAGGAATAGACAGAGTCATAGCGGGTCCAGAAAGAAGATCGAGAGTTGTAAGTGAGGAAGAAAGAAAGGTCGTTGCCTATCACGAAATAGGACACGCCGTTGTTGGAGCCGTTTTGCCAAATGCCGATCCTGTCCACAAAATTTCGATTGTTCCAAGAGGAATGCATGCTCTCGGTTTTACCCTTCAACTTCCAACGAGGGACAAGTATTTGATGTCAAAAGACGAAATGCTTGACAGGCTTGCAGGAATGCTTGGAGGAAGAGCGGCAGAAGAACTCGTATTTCACCAGATAACCACGGGAGCGGCAAATGATTTGGAAGTCGCGACCAAACTTGCAAAGGATATGGTTTGCAAATACGGTATGAGCGAGACGATAGGGCCAGTTTCATGGGGAGAAGAAGGTGGCGAGGTCTTCCTTGGAAAGCAACTTGGAAGAATGCCTAATTACAGTGAAGAAACGGCTGCAAAGATAGATTATGAAGTAAAGAGGATAATTGAAGAAAGTTACAAACGTGCGATGGACATCTTAAAGAAATACAGAGAAAAACTCGATGAAATAGCCAAAATATTGCTTGAGAAGGAAACCATAGAAGGAGAAGAACTCGATAAACTCTTAAAGGGCGAACTTAATTTAGATCATAACGGTAACGATTCATATTCAAAGACAAAAGAGGTTGCAAGAGAAAATAACTGAAATATTTTTAAGAAAGAAGAATAGTGGCGGCATACCGGTGGCTCTTATCTTCCCAAATGAATATGCCGCCGCAATTTCAAATTTAGGTTTTAACGCTGCTTTCGCGGCGTTTGAGGATCATGGTTTTTCATGTGAACGTTTTTTTTATTCGAATGGAGAAACAAGGTCTTTGAGTGGTAAGCGCCTCAGAGATTTCAAAATATGGGCCTTTTCGATCTCATTCGAAATGGATGTTCTAAATATTTTTGATATTTTCTCACATGAAAATGTTGAGATCCTTGCCGAGAGAAGAAAGGGAAATCCACTTGTTATTTTTGGTGGAGCGATGACTTTTTTTAATCCAAATTCTTTCTGGCACGTCGCGGATCTCATCTTTCATGGCGAGATAGAAGGAATGGGAAATATCCTTGAAGATTTAAGAGAAAGTTTAAGAGTACAATGGCCTGAGATCCTTGAAAAAATGAGCAAATTTCCGAATGTCTCTGTCCCTGTACTCGGCAAAAAAAATGTTAATCTTTCCAAATTAAGAAATCTTTCGGCATCTTTAGGAAGTTCTGTTTTCCTTTCCGAAGAAGGGGTCTTTGGGAAGACTTATCTGATAGAGATAGAAAGGGGATGCATTCACCGGTGTAGTTTTTGTGTGGCCTCGAAGATATACAATATCGTGCGTTTTATGCCTCTTGAAGAGATTAAAGAGAGAATCTCCATGGCCACTGTACAAACAGACAAAGTTGGTCTCGTCGCATCGAGTGTTTCTGATTATCCTCATTTGATGGACTTGCTTTTCTGGCTAAAGGAGAGGGTGAAGTTTTTAAGTGTCTCTTCTTTAAGGCTTGATGCAATAAGCGTGGAACTTGTGAAGGTTCTCGAATCGATGGGAGATAGAGAGATAACGCTTGCGCCTGAGGCTGGAACACAAAAAATGAGAAATTTGCTTAACAAAGAGATCGATGAAGAAGACATAAAAAGAGCCATTCAAAATGTCAAGGTAGCGGGCCTTAAACGCGTCAAGATGTATTTCATATACGGCTTGCCGGAAGAAGACCAGAGCGATTTAAATGGTATAATCGACGTAGTCAAAATGGTCAAAGAGGAAGGAATCATCCCATATGTGAGCCTTAATCCTTTGATACCAAAACCGTTTACGAACTTTGAAAATTTTCAAATGCGTTCTTCTAAAGATTTAAAAGAAAGGGAGAGATATCTTCAATCAAGTCTCGGGAAGATCGGAGTCAAGAGTAAGTTTGAAAGCATAAGGCTTTCAAGAATTCAATGGGTCCTTGCTACGGCAAACGCGGAGATCTCTTATGAACTTGCGCGTAGAGATGAAAGAATGAAATTTATTCACGGTATAGAAAGGGAATGGCAAGCCGAACCATCATGGAGGTATATCGATATTTCATGGAAAAATTCAGAATTTGGAGAGTTGAAAATTTTAAAGGAGGGATAATTAATGTTAAAAAAGCGGATACTCGTCGTTGATGATGAACCTTCGATAGTAGAACTCGTAAGTTACAACCTGAAAAAAGAAGGGTATGACGTGCTTAAAGCGTACGATGCAGAAAAGGCTCTCGAGATAATAAAGGAAGAGGAAATAGATTTATTCATCATCGACGTCATGTTGCCCGGGATGGATGGCTTTGAACTCGTTAGAACCTTAAGGAGCGGGGATAAGAATAGGGATAAGCCTGTTATATTCTTGACTGCAAAAGGTGAAGAATTCGATAGAGTGCTTGGTCTCGAACTTGGAGCAGATGACTACATAACAAAACCCTTCAGCGTAAGAGAATTGCTTGCAAGGATAAAGGCTATCTTCAGGAGAACGGATCAGGCTCTGACCAAGGTGGAAGAAAAGCCCAAAAAGATTTCTGCAAAGGATCTCGACATAGATCTTGAAAAGTATGAAGTTAAGGTTAGAGGAAAACCTGTTGGTTTGACACCTCTCGAGTTTGATCTTCTGAGATTTCTTGCCGAGAATGCCGGAAAGGTCTTCAGCAGGGACGTTTTGCTTGACACGTTGTGGGGATACGACTATTACGGTGATACAAGAACTGTGGATGTTCACATAAGAAGGCTTAGAACAAAAATAGAAGAGGATCCTTCAAATCCCAAGTACATAGTCACGGTAAGGGGAAAAGGCTACAAATTCAAGGATCCGGGTAGCGAGGATTAACTTTGGAAGTTTTGACGATCTTTTTTGGAATTCTTTCTGTTGTTTTTTTTGGGCTTTTCATTTTCTTTTACTTCATCCATAAGAGAAATTTAAGGATATTAAACAGTATATCCCATATAGTTTCCAACTCCAAAGACGACGTACCGGTCATAAGATTGATAGATGCCTTGAAAGAGATGAAGGAAGATCTCGAATTAAGGTATTCGGAAGCAACAAAAAGTAAAGAAAACATGAGGATAATTTTGGAAAATGTCAATGACGGTATAGTAATAGTCAATGGAGAAGGAAAGATTATGCTGAGCAATTCCAGCGTGTGTAAGTTTATGGGAATAGAAAATTGCTCTTTGGAAGGCAAGAAGATCGTCGAAGTCTTTGAGAATTACGACATTCTTAACTTCGTCGATAAGAACCTTAAAAATTTCACGACGGATTCATCTGAATTCGCTCTCGTTTATCCACAAAAGCGTTATCTTAAGTGCGATGCGATACCAGTCATTTTGAAAGAAAATGAGAAAGCACTGATAATAGTCATAAAAGATGTTACAAACGAGAGAGAACTTGACAATTTCAGAAGAGAGTTCATTTCCAATGTCTCTCACGAGTTAAAAACTCCTCTGACATCTATTCATGGATATGCCGAGACTCTTATGGATGATGATTTTAAAGATGTCGAGATGGTCAGGAAATTTCTTGGGATCATAGAAAATGAATCCGCAAGAATGAGCAGATTGATAAACGATCTGCTTGATCTTCAGAAATTGGAAGAGGGAAAGGCCGAATTCAAATTCGAAGAACTCGATCTTTCAAGAGTTGTAAATTACGTTTCAAGAATAGTCAAGCCAATGACAGAATCTCTCAATGTCGATCTTAGAATATCGTGCGAGGATCACATAAAGGTTTACGGTGATTTTGACAGGCTTGTTCAGGCCGTTTTGAATCTCACAGATAACGCCATAAAGTATACTTCCCAAAAGGAAAACGGGACAAAATTAGTTGAAGTCATATGCGAAAAGATCGATGATAAGAGTTGTCAGATAAGGGTAAGAGATACAGGCATCGGCATACCTGCCGATGCCTTATCCCGTTTATTTGAGAGATTTTACAGGGTCGATAAAGCGAGATCAAGAAAGGTGGGAGGTACAGGCCTTGGCCTATCAATAGTTAAAATGATAGTTGAAGCCCATAAGGGAAAGGTAGAAGTATCGAGCGAGGTTGGAAAAGGGAGCGAGTTCAGAATAATTCTACCCCTTTCCGAAAATGTAAATGATAGCGATTCTATCCCTGCCTGATATGTCCTTTAATATTTCGTATCTTCCAAACCTTTCAAAGATTTCTTTCAAAGATTTTCTGAATGGATGTGCTATTTCGAAGTAAAATCTGCAAGCCTTGTAATTTTTTAGAACATCAATGTAAATTTCATTTCCGCTTTCTCCGCCCACAAGTGCCTCGTATGGTTCATGCAGATCTGAACTTTTCCATTCGTCTATTGTAAGGTAGGGGGGATTTGAGACAACGGCATCGAATTCATTTTCTTCTGAAATGTGAATCCTCTCGTAAACTCCTAATTTTTTGGCGTTAGAAAGGGCCAATTTTATGGCCTCTGCATTTATGTCCTTTATCCATACGTGCGCGTCGGGGAGAAATTTAGCGATAGAAATCGCTATGGCTCCGCTTCCCGTTCCAAAATCGAGAAATTTTTTCCATCCTTCAATTTTGGCATCTTTTATAACCTTCTCGACTAATTCCTCTGTTTCGGGACGCGGAACGAGTACATTCTCGTTGATATCGAATTCAAGTCCCATGAACTCCTTTTTTCCCGTAAGATAGGCGATAGGCACTCCCTGAGATCTTTTTTCTATCAGGGATCTGTACATTTCAAAGGTTTTTTCGTCTACTTTGAAATCAAGATGGGAATATATCCAGTTTCTTTTCTTTGAAATCGCAAAACACAAAAGCATCTCCGCGTCTAAACGCGGAGATAAGGATTTATCCTTTAAATATTTTGTTGAAAAATCTAAAATACTTTTGATGTCAAATTCCAAGTTTGGCCCTCAGTTCAGGATCGATCATATCTGGCGTCCATGGCGGATCCCACACTATCTCAACGTTAACAGATTTCACGTCTTTAACGGTCTGGATTGCATACTTGGCATCTTCTGTTATCATCGCCGTAAGAGGACAACCCATAAAGGTCATCGTCATTTTAACGTTAACATCACCATCTTCGGAAACATCCACCCCGTAAACAAGTCCCAAACTCACAACATCAATTCCTATTTCGGGATCTATAACTCCCTTCAAGGCTTCCAAGATATCTTCTTTCTTTACCATCTTGCACCTGCTATATCATTATCTTTATGTTGCTGCTGTTTTTGAATGGCTGGAAAACATTTTGTAGCCAGTTAGCCCATATCTGGGACTGTTTTTGAGAAAGCAACTGCTGGACTATCTGGGATTGAACCTCAGCAAAGCTCTGGACAGAAGGTCCTTTTTTGCCTATGACTTTGAAGAGTTCCCATGAATTATTTACCTGAACCGGTCCTATGATGTCTCCTATGTTGGCTCCAAAGAGTTTAACTTCAAAATCTGGCATATTTGGAGATTGTGGAATCCATCCGAGATCTCCATTTTCATTCTTAGTATTTGTATCGAGCGAGTATTTGGCCGCCGCCGATTCAAAGGTTATCTTTCCGGATTTGATGAGCGCAAGCACGCTTGCCGCCGTTGACTGGCTGCTTAAGGATATATGCTCGACATCTATCTCTGGAGGATTCTGGAAGGAGTTGATATTTGAATTGTAATACTGCTGGGCCTCGGCCGTTGTAACAGTCGCCGAACTTGTGACTACCTTCTTCAATTGATCGAGAGTCATTGAAAATTTCATCGTAAATAGTGAATCCTGCTCGAACTGATTTATATCTCCATATCCCTGTGACTGGAGATACTGGGAGAACTGATCTTCAGTTATGTTGTATGCGCTAAGCATCTGGGCCACCTGTGCCTTTACCTGTGCGAGAGCCTGGGCATCTGTAACAACTATGTTGTACTTTTGTTTTGCCAACTGCTCCATCAAAACGGAATCAATAAGGTTATTCAGAACGCTTCTATTGTAGGCGGCAAGGAAGTTAAATCCGTCCTTTGTTGTCGTCATGAAGTTGTACATCTGGGGATTTATGTTTTTCAACTGGGCAAGTGTCGGAGCGACGTTTGAGGCCATATTGAGTATATTTGCGTATATGGGTTCACCGTTAACGATTGCTACAACTGTCGTTGTTGAAGAAGAACCCAAAAGCAAAGATGTCGACGGCGCTGTCGTCGGGGTTGCATCAACTGCAAATACCGCAAGTGATGCGAAAATTGCGATTACAAAAAACAAAACTACTTTTTTCAAAACTTTTCACTCTCCTTCTTTGGATTTGTTCCAAAAATCTTCCATTACATCAAGTGGCTGGGTTTTTAAATCTATGCCTTTATTTTCTGCCATTTTATTCATCTTTTCAAATCGATTAACGAACTTTGCTGTGGATTTTCTCAGAGCGCTTTCCGAATCTATTCCAAGATGCCTTGCAAGGTTTACAACCGCAAACAAAAGATCTCCTATCTCTTCTTCTTTTTCAGAAAGACTCTTTGCATTCTTTACCTCTTCGATCTCTTCGTAGACTTTATCGTAGACTGGATCCACATCTTTCCAGTCGAAGCCGTACTCGGCCGCATTTTCTTGGATTCTTCTTGCCATCGAGAGGGCAGGGATAACGGGATTTATCTCTCCAAGTTTTGTTTTTGGCTTGCCCTTCTCCTTGGATTTTATCTCCTCCCACTTTTCGTAAGAATAACCCTTTTCGGAACCGAAAATGTGTGGATGCCTCCGTATCAATTTTTCGTTTAAATTTTCAACCACATCATAGAAATCAAAACTCTTCTCTTCTTCAGAAATTATCGCCTGAAAGACGATCTGAAGCAAAAGATCCCCAAGTTCTTCTTTGAGTTTCCCTTGATCACCCGAATCTACTGCCTCGACAACCTCAAAACTCTCCTCGACTATGTAAGGCTTAAGCGAAAGATGTGTCTGAGCTTTGTCCCATTCGCATCCATTCTTTGATCTCAAAATTCTCATTGTTTTTAGAAGTTCTTCGATTGCATTTGAATTTCCCATCACGCGCTCATCTTCAAAATTATTATCTCTATTCTGTCAGATGCGTCTTCGGCCCTGTCTGCTATGTCTCCTATCTGCAGTGCCAGTTCCCTTAATTGGATTTTACGCGCGAGTTCAATGTTCAAAGTAAAGACTTCTTTTATAAGAGATCTTTCTATTCCATCGCCGGTATTTTCCCATCTCTCAACTTCTAAGACGGCATTTTTAGATTTGTCTACGTCTTCAAAGAGATTTTCCACGGCAGTTGCGAGTGCTTTAAAGGATTCAACGGAACACTCATACTCTTTTATGTATTTGTCTCTGAGGGAATCTGGTATTTTAAGGCTTTGGAGGTATATAACATCCGCGACAGTTTCGGCCTTATTTGCAACCTTATCGACAGCCTCTATGAGTCCTAACATATCACCTCTTGACTGGGCAAGAAAGGCTCCAGAATACATTAAAGTTTCGGCATTTCTGCGTATCGAGTCTGCTTCGCTTTCTTTTTGCCTGACATTCTTGACTATATCTGTGCAATCTTCGTCGCAAGATAATTTTATTATTTTAAAAGTTTCATCTATAACCTGTCCGACCATATCGAGGTGATTCTTGAATAAACTGATAACCTCATTCTCCTTTTTACCAAAGATCAAAGACATTTTTTACCCCCAAACTTTCATTATCATGTATATTATAACAGCAATGGTACCTGTTATAAAAGGGGTAATAAGCCATCCGTTTACGATTTTCACAATCGTTTTTAAACTCACGGTTTTAAGGCCTTTTACAAGCCCGACGCCGGCCGTTGAACCCACCGACGCCTGTGCGCTCGATATCGGTATTCCTAAAAATGAAAAGATCAAAAGGGAGGTACCTTCCCCAAAGATCGCTATCGAAGAATCAAATGGCTCCATAATGGTAATATCCTTTCCAACAGTTCTTATGACCTTTTTGCTTGCCGTCAAAAATCCCAAAGCCATCGCCAAGCCTCCGATTAAAAGTGCTTCTTCGTGACCGAAGAGCCCCTTCCCGACGAATGGACCTGTTATATTCGCAAGGTTATTTGCTCCCAAAGAATAGGACGCGTATATACTGAACGAAAATGACATTAACCTGACCATCGTTCCCCTGATCCTTAGAGATTTTAGACGGTTGTAGAAAAGTGATATTACAATGTATGAAAAAATGGCTATCACCAAAGCACCAAATGGAGTTATGATCCACGAAGCTGCCACCTTTCCAACGATCCACCAATTAACATCGTGCTCGACAAGTCCCACGCCAACGAGGGCACCTATAATTCCCTGCGTTATCGAGGTGGGTAATGAGTAATGTGTCATTATCAGCACAACAATTGCCGTACCGAGGGCAGCGCTCACGGAAATATCGAATGTAACATGCGTTACGGAATTCATCGTCGATATTCCCGAATTCCCACCGATGAAGGCTCCTAAAAATATGAAAATTGCCCCTGCGATGGTGGCCGTTCTATACTTTATTATGTCGGACATTATGAGAGGGCCGAAGATCGTTGCCATGTTGTTGTAGCCTAAAGACCACCCCAAAAGCATGGCCGTTGCAATCATCAAAAGATCACGTAACACGTGCTTCCCCTTCTTTTAGTTTTAAACTTTCTCTACTGCATTAACTTAAAAGTATACTCCAAAAGATCGATTTGTTCAATATAGATAGAATTCTAAACTTATCTTTTAAATTTCCGTCTAAATACAGGAGGCTAAAATGAACATAGTGGAGTTGCTTTTGCGATTTTAATAGGACTTGGTTTGGTTGGCATTATGGTCGCGAGAAAAGATTCTCATAGATAATCTTCCAGTTTTTTTAAGGCTTCATCGGTTATTTCAGAGGGAAAGCCAAAGATAGAAGCGATCTTTATGGCATCTCCATATTTGACGCTGAAATCTTTTGTAAGATGGTGATCTATTTTTGAATTGATATTTTTGGCGTTTATTTCCTCGTCAAAATTTATCTTTCCTATCATGTATTTGGGGCAATTCGTCTTTTCTATTACGCGTTTGAAATGCGTGACCATGATGGAAAAATGATTCCTGTGTGAGAGGTATTCCGCAAGAGACTGAGCAAGTGCCTCCCCCTCGTAAGGGTTTGTGCCGGCACCGAACTCATCTATGAGAATAATGCCATTCCCGTCCATTTTCAATACTTCAGAGACATTTTCTATCTGATTTGCAAAAGATGACAGATCTGTATGATTTGAGGACATGCCTATATATCTTATCCAGTCTACTTTGGGCAACTTTGCGTATTTTGCAGGGACTAAAAATCCGTAAGTCCCGAGAGCGCAGGAAAGCGCTATAGTCTTTAAAACCGTTGTTTTTCCTCCCATATTCGGGCCAAATATGATCGTCAAGCCACCGGTAAAAGAGCCGTCTAAAGGTGTATAATTTTGGACATTCTTTGCAATTACCGGATGGAAGGCCTTTGAAAGTTCTATACGATCTCCAAAATCTGGAAATGTGTAGCCGTCATTTATTGCCTTTACCTTTGAAAAGGCGAGATCGAATTTCGAGATTTTCGATATCTCTTCTTTAACGGACGGAATCCATTTCTTTATTTCGGAAGATAACCTTTTTATTTCTCTTTCTCTTTCATCTTTTAATTTTTCTTCGAGATCTGACATTTCATTCTGAAGTGAGATTATCTCTTCCGTTGGTCTGACCGAAAGCGTGTAGGTTTTTGTTCCTTCTCTTTCTATCATTACAAGGTTGGAATTTACAAGTGGGATTCCCTTTTCCTTTTCTATTACAAACCTTTTGTCATCGATTCGGATTCCAAACCTTCGCGCTATCAATTCTATCTGCATTCTGTAAAGGCCGTCTATTTTTTTTCCTAAATCCGTGTACTTTTTTTCCATCTCTTCTATCATTGAATTTCGAGGAGCAAATGAAAAGGAACCTGTATTTTGGGGATCGATCAGAATCCAAAGTTCCTCAAAAGATCCAAAAAAATCTTTAAGGCAAGATGCATTTTTGAGCAGCCTGTGGTAATATATAAATCTTTTTATTTCGAATATGTCTATTTCTGTTGCCATATCGTGTTCGATATTCGATATTGTCGTCGTAATCTCATGAAAATCCCGCAAAAGACTTTCTATTCTTGTCCTTTGTTTTTCACATTCTCTCACCTTTGAAAGGAATGAGAAATAAGAAATCATCTCTTCTTTCAAAGGTGAGAGATTGGCAAAAAGATTCTTTCCGAATACGCTTACAGGCTTGTAAAGATCTATGACTTTGTCGAAGAGACAAAAATTTTTTGTACTTTCATCTATGAATTCCATAGATCTTCGAAAACTTCTCTTTTATGTAATTCACAAAATATTTGTGATTCAAAGGTTCACCGCTTACTCTCACGATCAAATCCTTCGGATCGTACATGGCACCAAATTTATGTATCTTTTCCCTTTGCCATTCTCTAAAAATCTTCAAGTTTCCATTTGAGATTTGAGATTCAAGATCGTGAATTTCTTTCTTTGCGGCAGAGAAAAATTGAGAAGCATAGAGATTTCCTAACATGTAAGACGGAAAATATCCAAACTGGCCGCCAGACCAGTGAACATCTTGCAAAACACCGTGGGCTTCATCTGGCACATCTACGTTTAGATACTCTTTCATCTTTTGATTCCATACATCTGGCAAATCTTCAACCTTTATTCTATCATTTATGAGTGATTCTTCTATTTCAAACCTTACCATTATGTGAAGGTTGTACGTTACCTCATCGGCCTCTATTCTTATAAGAGAAGGCTTTGTGATGTTAATGGCTTTGTAAAATTCTTCAGGCGTTATTTTTTTAAATTGTGGAAAGATTTCGGAGAGTTTGGGAAAGAAGAATTTCCAAAATTCATAAGATCTACCAACAAGATTTTCCCATGTTCTCGATTGAGACTCGTGTATTCCCATCGAAGCGCCGGTGTGGACTGGCATCCATTTGTATTCTTCGGAAATACCCTGTTCGTAGAGCGCGTGCCCTCCTTCGTGCATCGTCGAAAATAGAGCAGATGTCATATCGTCTAAATGATAATTCGTCGTGATCCTGACATCTCCATTTCCGATTCCCGTTGTGAAAGGATGGACCGTCTCGTCTATACGGCCAGATTGAAAGTCGTATCCCATCAACTCTAAAACCTCGCGAGATAACCTTTCTTGAGAGGCTTTATCAAAGGTTCCCTTTAAAATAGAATCGTCAGGCTTTTTTCCGCTGGATAATTCTTTTATGAACGGGACAAGTTCAGATTTAAGACCTTCTATTATCCTTTTGATCTCTTCAGTTGTCGTTGAAGGTTCGTACCCTTCGAGAAGGGCATCATATTTGTTTTTTTCGTATCCGTAATATTCAACGAATTCTTTTAAATATCCGACTATCTCTTCAAGATACGGGCGGAATTTTTTAAAATTCGATTCGGCCTTTGCTTCCTGCCAGACACTTTCTCCTTTTGAACAGGCTATCGTGAATTTTTCGAACTTTTCAGGTGGGATCGAAGAGGCTCGCCTGTACTCTTTGGTCGTAAGGTAGATATTTCTTCTATCGACCTCATTCAGTTTTTCGTTTATGCGGGGCCTGTTGAAATATTCAACAAAAGCGGCCATCTTCTCAGATGTGATCATTTCAAAGATGGTTCTTGCGAGTTTACCTGCAACTTCGGCCCTGTCCATTGCCGCCTTCGGCGGCATCTTGGTTCTCATATCCCATTCAACAAGGGCATATGCGCTCGAATATTTCGCAATTTCAGCGTAGTAATTGTAAAATTCTTTTATCTCCACTTAAATCCCTCCTCTGATCAATTTTCGAGAGATCTCATTTTGCTTCCTGACAAGGTAATCGATGTCCGGAACGTTAAGATGGCCATCTCTGACGATGAATTTGCCGTTGACGATGTTAAAATCGACTGATTTCGCATCGCACATAAGCACGGCAGAGATCGGGTCATCAAGGCCGCCGGCAAATTCTATTTTTCCCATGTCAAAACCTATTATATCGGCCGCCTTTCCAGCCTCTATCGATCCTATGTAATCATCCATCCTCAAAACCCTTGCACCTCCGATCGACGCCATTTCAAGTGCCTTCTTCGGACTTATTGCATTCGCGCCGTATTTTACCCTCTGCAAAAGCATCGCATTTCTTGCCTCTAATATCATGTTAGAAGTGTCATTTGAAGCGCTGCCGTCTATTCCCAAAGATATTCTGAGCCCTTCCATCTTTGAGATGGGCGCTATTCCTGATCCAAGTCTCATGTTGGAAGTTGGACAATGAGAAATTCCAACATCGTTTTTGCGCATCTTCTCTATATCCGCCTCATTCACGTGAACGGTGTGAGCAAACCATACCCTCGGATTTAGCCATCCAATTTTTTCCATATAATCAACAGGCCTGAGACCAAATTTATCGATGCAGAATTTTTCTTCATCTTCTGTCTCGGCAAGATGGGTATGGATAAGCACATCATGATTTTGCGCGAACTCGAGAGTCTTTACCATTAGAGATTCGGTAACCGAAAACGGCGAGCAGGGAGCGAGGGCTATTCTAACCATTGCGTATCGGGATCTGTCATGATATTTTGAAACAGTTCTTTCGTATTCTGAAAGAATCTCATCTTCGCTTTGCACTACAGAATCGGGAGGAAGTCCTCCATCTTTTTTTGACATTGACATTGCGCCACGCGTCGGATGAAATCTGAGGCCGACGTGTGAAACGCCTCTTATCTCTTCATCGAAGATCGAATTTTTGTTTTTGGGATAAAGATAAAGCATATCGCTCGAGGTCGTAACCCCGCTTAACGCCATTTCCGATGCGGCAATAGCGGCGCTTACATAAGATGCCTCTTCGTCTATGTTTTTCCATATCTCGTAAAGGGCAACAAGCCAGTCAAAAAGTTTAGCGCTCTGGACGGATTTAACATTTCGTGTAAGTGTCTGATAAAAATGATGATGGGTGTTAACAAAGCCCGGAAGAACAATTTTGTTGGAGCAATCTATTGTCTCGTCGAATTTTCCTTCAGGTTTTGTCTTTCCAACATAGGTTATCACATTCCCATCTATCGCAATGTATCCATCTTCGATCTGACCGTCTCTTGAAAAGGTCTCCATTGCCCCTATATGACTTAGAAGATATCTCAATCATATCCCTCCTTCTTTCTGTAATCATAGATGAGTTTGTCCGTTTCCTTAACAATCGCCTGCTGTTTTTCCCAGTACGAGAGATTCATCTGTTCATTGAGCTCTTCAACGCTTTTGCCCTGTTGTTCTACCCACGTGTAGTACTTGAGGTTGTGCCATCTTCTCCTGTTCTCAAGGGTTCCTTCGAAGAACCAATCGGTCTTTACGCCCATGAAGATAGAATTGAATCTCGATTTTGCCTCGGATAGATCCATCTTTCCGAACTGTCTGTCGAGATCTGCCATGACCGAATGGTATCTATCTATAGTGTCAGTTGCTATCGTTATGATGTTATCGTTGGGGCCGAATTTGTACTGCTTTGCAACCTTTATCGCGCCTAAAACATTTGCAACGCCGGATATTCCGAAAATCGTTGAAATTTCATCTACGGCCTTTGGCTCGATAAAGTCTTTGAGAAATCTTTTTCCAACCTCGTCCGTTAGAAGTTGAAGACCCTTTTTTGATTCCATGTCATCGACCGCGACGACGGCATCTGAATTCATCACGTTGTGAATCCATGTAACGTGTTTGTCTCCTATGCCCTGAATATCGTGCGATCCGTATCCATTCATCGAAATGGTCGGACACTGTATAGGCTCAAGCGTCACAACCTTCGCATCGCTGAAGACTTGCTTTATTCTGTCTCCGCACGCTATCGTTCCAGCCGATCCTACGCCTGAAACCACCGCGGCAATTCTGCCATTTCCTATCTTTTCATTTTGAACAAGTTCAATCATAGTGTTACCCGTTACGTAGTAGTGAAATCTGTAATTTCCAAATTCGCTGAATTGGTTTAGTATTCGGACTTTTTCAGGATTCTGAGACCATATTTCTTTTGATTTATCGTAAATCTCTTTGACATTTGATTCGGATCCGGGCGTCGCGATAACTCTCGCACCGTAAGAGTTTATAATTTCGAATCTTTCTTTGCTCATCCCCTCCGGTAATATTACTATCGTATCGAATTTCATTCTGCATCCAACCCAGGCACCGCCTATTCCGTAATTTCCGGTCGATGGCCATATAAGCGTGTGATACGAAGGATCTACCTCATTTCTTATAACCTTTTCGACGAGTATCGAATAGGTTGCGCCAACTTTATGGCTGCCGGTGGGAAAATCGCGTCCATACATAACTATTATATTTGCGTCCACGCCAGTTAATTTTTTTGGAAGAACAACATATTTTATTTTGTTGTCCGGGCCTCGCCATGTTATGTTGAAAAAGTTTATCGGATCTAAGGGATCCTCCTTCATCTTTTCAAGGGCAATCTTTCTTATCTTTGGATCGATTTTGTCGGGATGGAGCATTTCCTCAAAGGTAGGACCTATTATCTTTTTTGAATTCATAATTTATCCTCTCCTTTTTCTATCAGATCAAGCACGTATTCTTGTGTTGCCGGTATTTTTTTTACCCGTCTATTTATGGCATTAGATATTCCATTCGCTATTGCCGCGGGGGCAGGCATCAATGATGGCTCTCCTATACCCTTGGCACCGAAAGGTCCTTCGGAAAATTCGTCTTCGACGAAATCTATCTTTATATTTTGCGGGATATCATTTATTGTAGGAATTATGTAAGTGTTGAAATTATCTGTCAAAATTCTTCCGTCTTTCATCTTTATCTCTTCGTAAATCGCATATCCCATTCCCTGAACAAAACCTCCCTCAACCTGTCCGACAAGTCCAACTGGATTTAACGCCTTTCCCACATCGTGGGAGGTGAAGACATCGATCACGGTCGACTTCCCAGTCAGCATATCAACCTCTACAACCACGATTTGTGTGGCGTAAGAGTATGTAAGATAAGCCTCTCCGAGTCCTGTCTTTGGATCCCAGTTTAATTTTGGCGATTTAAACCAT
Organism: Mesoaciditoga sp.; assembly: GCA_002878315.1. Taxonomy (GTDB): domain Bacteria; phylum Thermotogota; class Thermotogae; order Mesoaciditogales; family Mesoaciditogaceae; genus Athalassotoga. The sequence continues at coordinate 44,426 of PNIW01000032.1, forward strand.
CCATTTGCTATAAGATCGACATTGGAAGAATAGCAAATATTTGCCAGATCACCAAAATTCATCTCTTCTTTGCCACCTCTTACCAAACCAGAACTTATAACCACATCCTCTTTTTCCACGTTTTTAATCTTTGAAAAAGTTGAGATCATTTTCTCCTTTATCTTTTCGCACGCCTCTTTTACAGCATTCCCGCTAAAAAGCGTTGCACGAGATGCCACCGTAGGGCCACTGTCTTGAACATATGAAGTATCGGCATTTTCAACTCTTATCCTGTCTATATTTTGTCCGAGTGTTTCGGACGCAATCATCGCGAGGACCGTCTTCATACCCTGGCCCATCTCTGTATTTCCAACATGGACAGTTACGCTTCCATCTCTGTGGACCTGAACAAGAGCGCCGGCCGCGTCAAGGGCCTGTCCCGCGGCACCGAGCGCTACGCCATAGATTATGTGGGAGACACCTATGCCTCTTTTTTTGAACCTGTTCTTTGAATTGAAGTCACGGACAGACCTCTTCAGATTTTCATAATCGGAGATCTTTACAGCATTCATTATCGTTTCAACGGCTCCGACAGATTCTGTCAGAAGATGATCCGTCGGGGTACGGCTTCCGATCCTGAGGACATTTTTTAGCCTTATGTCCACAGGATCTATTCCAAGTTTCAAAGCGGCCTCATCCATTATTGACTCAATGGCAAAAAGCACTTGCGGACTTCCAAACCCTCTGAAGGCACCGCATGGCACTTTGTTCGTATAAACTCCATCTATATCCACACTGACATTCGGCACATCGTAAGCTCCGGCAGCGTGGACAAGGCTTCTGTACATGACTATAGGAGAAAGCGTTGCATATGCCCCCATATCCATGTGAGCGTTAACCTCTATTGCTACGAGTTTCCCGTCTTTTTTAAATCCGGCTCTGTAATGGGATTTTATAGGGTGTCTTTTGCTTGTGAATTGAATATCCACCTCTCTCGAATAGGAAAGTAAGACCGGCCTTTTTGTGTGATACGCAAGCAATGCGCACTGCGCGGCAACGTAAGACGGCACATCTTCCTTCCCTCCAAAAGCACCACCGGTATCGGCCTGAACGATTTTAACGCTGTTATGGGGGATTCCGAGTACTCTCGAGACGGCATTTTGCACGTAATACGGGCATTGCATCGAGCCGTATATCGTCATGCCGGTTGAATCAGGGATCGCGAATATTCCCTGTGTTTCAAGATAGGCATGCTCCTGGTAATCTGCAAAGAAATCGTCTTCGATTATAAGATCTGCACTGGCAAAACCTTCCTCTATTTTCCCTTTTCTTATTCTTTTGGATGTAAGGATATTTCCGCTTTCATGGACCTTTATCTCATTTTTAAGGGATTCTTCTATAGAAAGGACAGCCGGCAATTCCTCATATTCTACTTGTACAAGGCCGGAAGCCATGTTGGCTATCTTCTGACTTTCGGCCGCAACAACGGCCACGACATCTCCGTAATACTTTGCTTCTTTTCCCACCGGTACAAGACATGGCATATCCTCAACGACTTCTCCGAGTTGATTTTCTCCCGGAATATCTAAATATGTAAGGATCGCTTTTACGCCCTTTAATTCCTTTGCCTTGCCCGTATCTATGCTTTTCACAAGTGCTCTCGCGTGTTTTGAAAAAACAACAGCGCCATAGAGCATATTTTTGAATTCATAATCCGCAACGAATTTGTTCATGCCTTTGACCTTTTCAATGGCGTCTACCCTTTTTACTTTTTTGCCTATTACGTTCATCCTGGTATTTTCAACCTTCACGGGATCACACCCCCTCAAACAACATCAACGAACGCACCCTTTGTAACGTCAACAAGTCCCAGATTTGTTATCCTGATCTTTGGAATAACCGCAAGTTGAACAAAAGAAAGTACCATAAATGGATCATTTATTATACACCCAAAATCCCTTGCTATGCACTTCAATTCTTTTATCTTTTCAACGACCTTTTCCATCGGAAGTTCGGACATAAGGCCGCCTATCGAAAGTGGAAGTTCAGAAACTATTTTTCCATCTTTCGCGATGACAATGCCGCCCTTTATTCTCAAAATCTCATTGACAGCCACTACCATATCCGTGTCATTTGTTCCGATGACTGAAATGTTGTGAGAATCATGGCCAACGGAGGTTGCTATCGAACCTTTCTTTAAGCCAAAGCCTGTGACGGCGGCCGAAAATATGGATTTTTTGGTCGAATATCTCGATACGACGGAAATTTTAATCAAATCGTTTTTTAAATCTGGCACTTTTGATGGAGGTATATCGAAGATTTCTTCTTCTGTATAAATGCTATCGTTAAAGACGCGAATGGCCCTCGTCCTTTTACCGTCTGAAAGAATCCTTAAATCCTCCGGTTCTATGAATGGAACTCTGAAGTTTCCTTCCATTTTTCGCTGAACTTTATTTCCCATGATCTCGGTCTGTAATTTACCGTTCCGGGCGACGATCTTTGAGTCTTTTATGACAATCTTGGGAAAGAATTTTTCAAGAGATTCGGTTACTACCATATCGGCTTTGTATGAAGGGGCTATCGCACCCATGCTTCTTAGACCATAAAACTGAGCCGAATTTATCGTCGCCATTCTTATCGCGATTATCGGATCAACTCCTTTTTCAATGGAACGTCTTACCATGTTGTCTATGTGACCATCTCTTTCTATGTCATCTGGATGGCGATCGTCGGTACAAAAAGAGAAGAATCTCTCGTTGTATGGCGTAACCGCGCCTATGAGATCGTCCAGATTTTTGGCAACGCTGCCTTCCCTTATCAGAACCTGCATTCCGCGTGAAATTTTTTCAAGAGCCTCTTTTTCTGTGGAACATTCATGATCCGATCTTATGAAGGCAGAAATGTAGGCATTCAAAGATTTACCGGCTAAATTTGGAGCGTGGCCATCTATCTTTTTGTAAAGATGTCTTGTTATTTCTATCTTTGTCATCAGATCTCTATCCGCGTTTATAACGGCCGGATAATTCATGACCTCTCCAAGTCCAAGGACGCGCGGATATTTCGTGATCAATCCTATTGTATCTGTGGCATCTATCGTCGCTCCATTTGTTTCCATATTGGTGGCCGGAACACATGAAGGTATCATCATGTAGATGTTAAGGGGGATTCCTTCGGTGTACTGAAGCATGTATTCTATGCCTTCTGTCCCGAGAACGTTTGCTATCTCGTGTGGATCCGCTATTATAGTCGTTGTTCCTCTCGGCAGTATGGATCGCGCAAATTCAACCGGATCTACCATTGAACTTTCGATATGAACATGGGCATCTATCAAGCCCGGCACTACGTAGTTCCCATCGAGATCTATTACCTCTTTTGCTTGTGTGTAATCTCCTATACCCGCTATTCTTTTTCTGAATAGCGCTATATTTCCCTCTTCTATTTTCCCGGTAAAAACGTTGACTATTTTGCAATTTTTAAGGAGAAGATCTGCAGGCACACTTCCTAACGATACGGGAATTATATTTTCGATTTTCATTTTTTAAACTTCTCCTTTTTAACGGCAACCCTTACATGATCGGCCTTTGCTATGAGTTTATCCCCGGATTTCACCTCAATTTTGAAGACGAATTTTCTGCCTGTTTTATCGACAAGTTTTGCCTTTATTTCCACTTTTTCCCCCGTCCACGCCGGGGCAAGGTGATCTAAAGTTACATGGGCTCCAACTGTTATTTCATCTTCATTTAAAAATCTTTGAGCAAGTTCGGTGGCCGTTTCTTCCATCCACGCAAGAACGGTGGGAGTTGATAGCACATCGGCGTTGCCGCTTCTTAATGAAGATGCCAGATTGGAATCTGTAACTACCTTTTCCTTTACCATCTCTTCCATCTCACATCGCCTCTATTCCAAAGCCACACATCCCCGGACCAACGTGAGTCGTTATAACCTTCCCTGTCATATGAAAGGATGCGTCAAGCACCTTATATTTTTCTTTTAATCTTTCAAGCAATTCTTTCGCATCATTTTCCGCATTTGCGTGGATCATACAGATCATCACGTTAGATCCAAACGGAATGTATTTTCCGGATTGTTCGATAAGCATATCGTAGGCATGAGATCTCCCCCTTGCCCTTCCAAACGGGATCATCTCGCCTTCTTCATTTATCCATACCCCTACCTTGAACTTCAACACGGTTCCAAAAAATCCTTGTATCTTCGAAACCCTGCCGCCTTTGACTAAAAATGAAAAATCAGATACGTAAAAGATCGCCTGGAATTTGTTATTTTTCCTGTCTTTTTCAAGCTGTTCAACGATCTTTTTCGGATCCAATCCTTTTTCTGCAAGTTCTCTTGCCCTTCTTGCAACAAGCGGTATAACGGAAGAAGCGAGTTTTGTATCGAAGATCTCGACAGGGATCTTCGCTTCCTTTGCTGCGGTTGCGGCAGAATTAGCCGTTCCAGACATCTTTGAAGATAAAGTAAGTACCACTATCCCCTCATATCCCGATTGCTCTGCATTCCTGTACTTTTGTAAAAACTCAAAAACCGTAGGTTGAGAAGTCTTGGGCAATTCTGAAGCGTTCGATATCTTTTCGTAAAATTTCATTAAATCCGCAGGATCTCTTGTATCATTTTCCTCTGTACCATCAGGCCATATAACCTTTAAAGGTACCATATCGGCATCTAATTTCTCAAACCATTCCGGAGCCATGTCTGCCGTGCTGTCCACAAATATCTTTATCCGCAAGCGGTCCACCTCCATTCATCGAAAGTTCTTATCGTTGTTTGTATTATATAGCATTTTTGGCCAGAGTGCTAATTTTGAATTAAATGTTCGTTTTTTGATCTGCTTTTAGAGTATAATTATCATGGTAACTTTGCACGCTTTAAATTAAATTAATCTGGGGATATAAAACAGGAAAATTATAAATATTAAGATTATCACGCATTGTAAAAAGGGAGGGGTTTAAATGAGGAAGGTATTTCTCTTTTCGGTATTGACGGTTTTGGCCGTTGCAATTTTTGCTGCTCCTGTGACGATTCAGTTCTGGCACGCAATGGGGGGAACAGACAGAATACAACTTTTGCAAAACTTAGCGAATGAATTCATGCAACAAAATCCAGACATAAAAGTTGATGTTCAGTACACGGGATCTTACACGGACACGATGACCAAGATGATAGCGGCCGTCAGGGCGGGTAATCCTCCGGATCTTGTCATGATATACGATATAGGAACACAGATGATGATAGACAGCGGTGTCATAATTCCAATTCAAAATATGATAGACAAGGATCCTTCTTTTGACATCAACACACTTGTGCCCGCCTCGAGAGGATATTACACGGTAGGTGGTAAACTTTACAGCATGCCATTCAACTCGTCGAATCCAGTTATCTTCTACAATAAAACGCTTTTTGAAAAAGCAGGTCTTGATCCAAATAATCCGCCAAACACATTTGAAGAATTCATAGAGTATGCAAAGAAACTCACCGTCAAAGATGCCAATGGCAATACAATCCAGTATGGCTTTACCTTCGGAAGCGGAGAGCCCCTCGCGTGGTTTTTCGAACAGTTCATGGCCGTTCAAAATGCATTGCTTTTGAACAACAACAACGGTCGTGATGGAAGGGCAACAAAGGCTGTCTTTGCGAATGAAGCCGGATTGAGAATTTTCAACTTTTTCAACGAGATGATTCAAAATGGATCTGCGATAAACGCAGGACCGGGATGGGACAACGCGAGGCAGATCTTCATCTCTCAAAGGGCTGCGATGCTTATAACCTCAACTTCAGACGTGAACATGATGGTCAAGGCGGCCCAGTCCGGCAACTTTTCACTTGGCGTGATGTTCCTTCCGCATCCTTCTGGCGTGCCTTACGGTGGCGTCATAGTTGGCGGTGCGAGTTTGTGGATGGTAAATACGAATAATGCCCAAAGGGAAGAGGCGACATGGAAATTCCTCAAATTCCTCGAAAGTACCGATGCCCAGATTCAATGGAGCACCGGAACGGGATATTTCCCTGTCAACAAAAATGCGATAATAAAGCTCCTTTACGAAGGATATTACGCGAAAAATCCTCCTTACCTTGTTACAGTATTACAACTTCTCATGTCAAATGTTACTCCGGCAACACGCGGCGGGGCAACGGGAGCATTTCCTCAGATAAGAACTGCCGTCGACACGGCATTTGGAAAGATGTTTACGAAGGCTATGACTCCTCAGCAAGCGCTCCAATGGGCGCAGGAACAGGCAAATCAGGCAATAGCAAACTACAATTCAATGTATTGAAATCGTGAGGGCATCCCATGGATGCCCTCTCTTTAAGGGGTGAATTATGGCCAAGAAGATCTTTCCTTACCTTTTACTTGTTCCCACATTTATAATAATCGCCATTTTCATATATTATCCGGCCTTTCAGACCTTTAAATTGAGTTTTTACAGGATGTCTCCATTTGGGAACAGATTGTTCTTCGTTGGATTCCAAAATTTTTGGTCTCTCTTTACCTCCGGCCAGTACATTCAGTCAGCCTTAACAACGCTTATATTCGTAACTGTCACCGTTATTGGGGGACTTATCATATCTTTGCTTCTCGCATTGTTGCTTAACGAAAGAGTACCGGGAATAGGCATATTCAGAACGCTTATCTTTGCTCCATACGCTATTTCTCCTGCGGTTGCCGGAACCTTATGGGCCTTCCTTCTAAGCCCGGTGGCAGGATACGTCAGTTATCTATTTTTAATTCTTTTTAAAGCACAACCTCAGTGGCTTACAACATATCCGCTTGCGCTCATAGCCATAATGATAGCCACGATATGGAAAAATCTTGGCTTTAACGTTATTTTCTTCCTTGCAGGTCTCCAGTCGATTCCACAGAGTTATTACGAGGCCGCAACGATAGATGGGGCAAATTCAGTTCACAGGCTTTTAAGAATAACTATTCCTCTGCTTTCGCCGATAACATTTTATCTTATCGTTATGAACGTCACGTTCACGGCATTTTCAGCTTTTGCGACTATAGACGTTATGACGCAGGGAGGTCCAGCCAACACGACGTCGACTCTTATATATAAACTTTATCAAGATGGATTTGTTAACTTCAACACCGGCTTTGCCTCTGCTGAGTCAGTGGTCTTGATACTCATAATGGCAATCTTTACGTACCTTTATTTCAAATTCGGTCAAAAGGCGGTATTCTACCAGTGAAAAAGAATAAGATGATTAGAACGATATTGATAGAGGCGCTTTTGATATTCGTTACGATCATAATATTACTTCCCCTATTTCTTGCCGTAACTATGAGTTTGAAAAAACCATCTGAGGTTTTCGTTTATCCACCCACTATCTTTCCAAATTCATTCTACATTCAAAATTACATCAATGCCTTCAATTCAATAAATCTTGGCAGATTGATGCTTAACAGTTTGATAATGAGCGTCGTCATAATGATCGGAAAAACGATCTTTGGAATTCTTTCAGGTTATGCCTTTTCCAATTTCAGATTCAAAGGATCTTCTTTGCTTTTTGCCTTACTTTTTGTGACCCTTTTCATGCCGGCTGAATTGATAATGATAGTTCCGCTCTTTCAAATAATGCAGAGTCTTCACTGGGTCAACACTTACTGGGCATTAACCGTTCCATTTTTGGCGAGTGCAACGACGACATTTCTAATGAGACAACATTTTATGACTATTCCAAAAGAACTCGAAGATGCGGCCAAAATAGATGGCGCCGGACCAATGAGATTTCTTTTAGAAATCCTTATACCTCTTTCAAAATCGACAATAGGGGGAGTTGCGGTTATAAACTTCGTTTACGCATGGAATCTCTATCTTTGGCCTTTGGTTGTAACGAATTCAAACGAAATGGCAACGGCCCAAATCGGCTTAAAAATGCTCACAAACGTTGAATCAACAAGTAACTGGGGAGTTATAATGGCAGGCACTCTGATGGTGCTTGCGCCTACACTCATTCTCTTTTTCGCGGTTCAGAAACTCTTTGTCAGAGGGATAGTTACAACGGGCCTCAAAGAGTGATCCCGAACAAATTTTTTGCGTTCTGAGAGGTCATCGTCTCTATCTCTTCGAATGGGCGTTTGAATATCGTACAAAGATTTTCTATTGTAAATCTTACGTATTTTGGCTCATTTCTCTTTCCGCGTACAGGCTGGGGAGAAAGGTAGGGGCAATCGGTCTCTGTTAGAATTCTATCGAGAGGCGCAAAGGAAAGGATTTTTCTTAATTCCTCGTTCTTTTTGTAAGTCGACATTCCACCAACACCTATGTAAAATCCGACATCCAAAAAATTTTTAAGATCTTCCATTTCTCCGTTAAAACTGTGAAGCACTCCTTTTATATCGAACATTTTTACGATTTCGTATGCGTCTTTGTAAGCATCTCTTACATGGAGGATTACAGGCATCTTGTGCCTTTTTGCGATTTCGAGTTGGATTTCGAAATATTTTCTCTGCAAATCTCTTGGAGAAAGGTCTCTGTAATAATCAAGCCCTATTTCTCCAACGGCAATTACTTTTTTTGATTCTAAAAGTTTTTCAATCTCTTTATCCCATTCGTCTTTGAGATCTTTGACATCGTGTGGGTGGACTCCTACCGAAGAGAAAACTCTTGAATGTTTTGATGAAAACTCGATACTCTTTTTGCTCGAGACTAGATCGAAGCCGATTTCGATGACAAACTCTATCCCGTCGCCTTTAAAATTTCTGACAATCTCTTCCCTGTCCGGGAACTCGTCCATTGTCAAATGCGTATGTGTATCTACCATTTTATCGCCTTCGCAAATTCGTGTGCTTTGTATGTTATATTTCCAGCCCCCATAAAAAGATAAAGATCCCCATCGGTCTTTTTCAAAAGTTCTATTATTTCATCCATCTTAGAGAAGAAAGCCATTTTTCCACTTGCCTTAAGATCTTCTGCAAGTATTTTCGAATCGAGACCATTTTGATCTTCAAACGCACCAAATATCTCTGTGACGTATATCTCATCCGCCATCGATAAAACCTCTGCGAATTGTGATCTGAATTTTGAGAATCTTGTATACCTGTGAGGTTCAAAGATCGCTATCACTTTTTTAAAATATTTCCTTACCGAAGTAAGAGCGGATCTTATCTCATCGGGCGTGTGGGCGTAATCGTCTATCACAAAAGGATTCTTTTTTATAACTTCTAACCTTCTTTTAAGTCCTGGATAATCTTTCAAAGACTCAGCGCAATATTTTAAGGGAATCCCTAACAGGATTCCTCCGGCAATTGCCATGGTGGCATTTGACATCTGGTGAACTCCGGCGATCGGAAGGGAAACGAAGGCCTCTTCGTTCATGTATTTAACTTTGAAATTTTGCGCGTTGAAAGTTGACTCGAGAGGTTCGTAGGACATCCTTTCACCCGGCCCTACCTTTATCGATGCGGGAAAATCAAAGTCGTAAGGCACAACCGTATATTTTGATCTTTTAAGAAAATTCGTGATCTTTTCTAATTGTAATTGCTCGCTATTTTTGTACCTGTCGAGATGATCGTATCTGAGGTTTGTCAATATTCCTATCTCCGCGCTTATCTCTTCCATCTTTGGATCAGATTCGTCGACCTCAAGGATGACTCCGTTCTTTCCAAATCTAAATGTGCTATCAAAACCTATGGGAATTGCCCCACATATCATCGAAGAATCGATCCCATTTTTCGTCGCGATCCATTGTGACATGAAGGTTGTAGAACTTTTCCCGTCAGTGCCTGTGACTCCTACCGTCGCCTTTATGTTCGAAATCACAAAATCCATTCTCTCCATTACGCGAAATCCTTTACTCTTGAATTCCGCGACATCCTTACTCGGAACGGCTGAAGAAACGACTACCAAATCGGGGCTATCTATTATCTCATTGCTTCCTATCTTGATCTTTATTCCGTTCTCGATCAAAGTCTCTATCATCGGTCCGTTCGAAAGGTCTGAACCCGTAACTTCATGCCCGTTAGATTTTGACCATAAAGCAAGAGCGCTCAATCCCATTCCACCTATGCCTACAAAATGTATCTTCATCTCTGCTCCTCTCAAATGGAAAATGCTCTTTTTCTGTACTGCATCGCTTCTGCTATGTGGGAAATCTCTATCTTTTCTGATTTTGAAAGGTCTGCTATCGTTCTTGAGACCTTGAGTATTTTCTCCATTGTCCTTGCAGTCAGTCCTAATTTTTTCGCGGCATTTTTGAAGAATTCTTCCTCTTTCGGCCCGAGCTTACAAAATTTTGTAACCTCTAAGGCATTCATCTTTCCATTTAACTTGCCAGCCCTCTTCATTTGAATCTCTGCCGCTTCCATAACCCTTTCTCTTATCTTTGAAGAAGATTCTGAAGGTTTCATCGAAGTGTATTTATCGTAATCTACCTTGGGAACATCGATGAAGATATCTATTCTGTCTTCTATCGGGCCAGAAATCTTCTTGTTATATCTCTCGATCTGCGGAATAGTGCATGTGCAATGATGGACTCCATCCTCGACTCCGAACCAACCGCAAGCGCATGGATTCTGGGACGCGATTAGAATGAACCTTGCGGGATATGTATGCGTTTCTTTGATCCTCGATACCGTTATAATGCCATCTTCGAGAGGCTGCCTGAGCGCCTCGAGGACATCCCTTCTGAACTCTGGAAGTTCATCCATGAAAATCACGCCGTTATGTGCAAGAGTTACCTCTCCAGGCTTTGCGTTATTTCCACCTCCGACTATCGATGCGAGAGAGGCGCTGTGATGCGGCGTACGAAAAGGCCTTGACGTGATTGGCTTTCCGTCAAGAAGGCCGGCAATCGAGTATATCTTTGTTGATTCGAGTATTTCGTCAAATGTCATTTCAGGTAGAATTGTCGGAAATCTTCTTGCAAGCATTGTCTTTCCCGATCCCGGAGGACCTTTCATTAACACGTTGTGAAAACCACTTGCCGCGATTTCCAACGCACGTTTTGCGATCTCCTGGCCTCTTACCTCTGAAAAGTCGAGATCGTATTTAGCCTCTATTTTAAAATCTTTGAAAGAGATCTCCTTAAACTCTCTTTCTCCAGATATTATGCTCACAGCCGTTCTTAAATTATCCGCAGCGTATATGCCTTCTCCCCTTGTAAGAGAAACTTCGGGGATATTTTCTCGAGGAATTACAGCCTTTCCTTTTTTTGATATCATAATTGGCAATGCCCCGTCAACCCTTCTAATCGTGCCATCCAAGCCAAGTTCTCCTATCAAAAGCCATTCTCCTCTTATTTCTATCTTTCCGGCTGCCATAAGAATGGAGATGGCAATTGGAAGATCAAGCAATGTGCCTTCCTTTTTCACGTCCCCCGGTGCAAGATTGACGGTTATATAACCGTGAGGCATTTCAAATCCTGAATTCTTTATCGCGCTTATGACCCTTTTCTTGCTTTCTTTTATTGCCGTGTCTCCAAGACCGACAATTTCTAAGTCCTGCCTTACAGATCTTGTATTCAAATCGGCCTCAACGTCTACTTCCAAAACGTCAAAACCTGACAGGACTGCACTTTTAACTTTTGAGTAATGCAAGTGAAACCTCCCCCTTTCTAAAAAATTATACACTATTATCAAGGAGGTGGCGTTGTGAATTATTTAAATTTTTTAGAAGCGGTAATAATAATGATTGCCGTTACTCTTCCACTCTTGATAGGAAAGAATAAAAAGAATGAGGAAAATCTCTTTTGGGCCTCAATGGTTTCCGTAGTTCTCGCGATTATCGCAACCTTTGTTACAGGAAATGCAAATATAGGCGTTCTTAACTTCTCAAATTTTTGGGCCATTTTGATTCCTTTCATCGCTGGATTCATAACGTATGGAATTTACGGTCTCAATTTTGAAATTCAGTATTCAAAAATTTCCCCGATCACATGGCTTATCTTTATACCGATAATAGATACTCTTATTTTCAGACATATAGGCATTTTATATACATCTGAAATGAACTTTAAGATTCAGGTACTCGCCTGGTTTTTCCCCGTTAATGTCTTTTTAATATCGATAATCGCTTCCTTGATTTATTTCTTTATTTATCTAAGAAATGGTGTCAAAGAAGCGATTGTGGATGCGGCCGTCTTTTTTGTGTTTGGAATGATAGCCGGATACATATATGTGAATTATGGAATTTTGACTGCCTTTGTGTCCGAACTTGTCTTCAATTTATGGAGGATAATCTTTGGAAGTATCAAATTTCAACGATAAACGCATATGTTTGGAGGAGGATAAGATGATATTTTTTCTGACAGACTGGGGGAACTCTTACTACGTTGGTGTTGCCAAAGGAGTCATCAATTCAATATCTCCCGACAGTAAGATCATAGACATTTCTCACAGCATAGATCTTTTTGATATAGAAGAAACTGCCCATATCATCGAAAGAGTCTTCAAAGATCTTCCACAAAGATCAACGTTACTTTGTGTCGTTGATCCGGGTGTTGGTTCGGAAAGAAAGGCGCTTGCGGTAGAGGCCAATGAAAGGTTCATCGTTGCGCCTGACAATGGCGTTTTGACAAGAATTTTAGATTTTTATGATGTAAAGGCCAGATCGATAGAAAATCCAAAATACATGTACAGATATCCGCCGTCTAAAACATTCCATGGAAGAGATATCTTTGCCCCGGCCGCTGCTTACATAGAAAAAGGCGTCAGAATCGAGGAATTTGGTCCTGAGGTGGATACATTTAAAAAAGTAGAAATCAAGCCTCCTTGTGTCTCGGTGGGAAAGATCGAGACATATGTCTCTTACGTGGACAGTTTTGGAAATTTAGAGACGATCGTATCCATGAAGGATTTTTTGGATGCGGGCATTTCCGGGAAATACATTCTTTTAAACGGTAAAAGGGCGATCTTTACAGATAATTACGCCGATGGAAAGAAGGAATTCATTCTTGTTCATGTAGACAGTTCCGGATATTTTGAGATCTCCTCTTCAACCGGAAAGGCTTCCGAGATCCTCGGGTTGAAAAAAAGAGACAAAATAACTTTTGAAAATTTCGATTGAAGATTGAAAATTTGAATTTGATATAATCGAAGGTGAGATTCAAACATTTAGGGGGAAAATATATGGAAGAGTTTGACGAGAAATCTCTTGCAAGGTACAACGGCAAGGACGAAAAGCGAATTTACATCGCCTACAAGGGAAAGGTTTACGATGTTACCGAAAGCAAATTGTGGAAGACCGGCACACATATGAACAGGCATTTTGCGGGGAAAGACCTTACAGATGAATTGCCGGCAGCGCCGCACGGGGAGGAAGTCTTTTCAAAATTCAAAATTGTAGGCACATACAAAACCGGTACACACAAGACTCCATCCGATGAAAGAATCCCGAAATGGCTTTCCGATCTTATCGAAAAATATCCCGCCCTTAAAAGGCATCCTCATCCCATTCTCGTTCACTTTCCGCTCGCGTTTATGATAGGCACGAGTCTTTTTGCCTTGCTTTACGCCATATTCGGCGTGAAGTCTTTTGATACCACCGCCTTCGATCTTATGGTTGCAGGTTTGGTATTCAGCGTTTTTGCCATAGCGTCGGGATTTTTCACGTGGTATCTCAATTACATGTCAAAGCCAATAAAGGCCGTAATCATCAAGATTGTCTTTTCATTTGTACTCGATGCCGATGCGATAATTTTGATCTGGTGGAGATCCGCTTATCCCAACATTCTTATAAATGTAAGGAATTTTTCCTTTGACAGTTTGATCTTTTTCATTATGACCTTGTTGCTCGCCTTTTTCGCGATGATAATAGGATACTACGGCGGAGAACTCGTCTATCCCACAGGCAAGAAGTGATCGATTTGTGCTATTGACAAATTCTTTCAATATGTTGTAGAATACACAAGGATTGCCAGCGTAGCTCAGTCGGTAGAGCAACTGATTTGTAATCAGTTGGTCGGGGGTTCAAGTCCCTTCGCTGGCTGTTAGGAGAGGTGCCCGAGTGGCCAATGGGGACGGACTGTAAATCCGTTGGCGGATCGCCTTCGATGGTTCAAATCCATCCCTCTCCACCATAGAGAGGTGGATCATGGCAAAGAACACAAAAAACTTCGTTTCTCTTGAATGTACTGAATGCAAGTCAAGAAATTACGTTGTGAAAAAAAGCAGGGGACAAAAAGAAAAACTTGAATTGAGAAAGTATTGCCCTAAGTGCAAAAAGCATACGGTTCACAAGGAAGTCAAGTGAAAAGTAGGCCCGTAGCTCAACTGGCAGAGCACCGGTCTCCAAAACCGGGGGTTGTGGGTTCGATCCCTACCGGGCCTGCCATATTTGTGAGGTGAAGAAATGGCAGATGTAGGGAAATTTTTCAGAGAAGTCAAAAGTGAAGCCCAAAAAACGAACTGGCCTACGAGAAGCAAATTGTTCTCTTCGGCGGCCATCGTGCTTCTTATCCTTTTTGTTACCGGAGTTTACTTCTGGCTTCTTGATCTTGGTTTTTCAAACCTGACGAGTTGGATTTTGTCTGCCCTCGGAATAAGATAAAATGAAAAAATCATGGTACATAGTGCAGACCTACGCAGGTCTTGAGGAAACTGTTAAAGAGGCTATAGAACAAAAAAGAGATCAGTTGAATTTATCCGAATTCATCGGGAGAGTTTTTATACCCGAGGAAAAGGTTGTAGATATAAAGAGCGGTCCGGTTGAGAAGATAAGGATACCAGCGACGGCTAAATTTCATGTGAATTCCGGAGATGACGTTGTAAAAGATCAAATAATAGCCGAGTTACCGGAGGTCCATTCCAAACATGACGGCAGGGTTGTGGAAGTAAGGAATATGAGAAAGCTTGTCGTTGAATCCATAGACAGAAAAAACAGCAGAACATATTACATACCAGCCTCAACCGGAATAGAAAATGGCATAAGGCTTGGTGCTAAACTTACTGAAGGAATGCCGATATCCAAAGATAAATCTTTCTTTTGCGAAATAGACGGCAAAGTTGTCCAAAATGATAGAGTGAAAAAGATCGTAATTCAGCCGGAAGGAAATGAAGAACAGGATTTTTATTTTGTTCCGATTGAATGCTTTAACAAAGAGATAAAGGTAAACAAATACGTCCGTGTCGGCGAAAAAATAGCCGACAAAAAGGTCTTTCTCTCTCCAACTTCCGGTGTGGTCGAAATAGATGCTTTTGGCGCATACAAAGAGGTAAGAATCTCGAAGGTCATTTCAAAAAGACTCTTTCCTGGTTATGTTTTTGTCGAGATGTTTATGAACGAAGACAGTTGGGAAATAGTGAAAAATACCGAACATGTGATAAATTTTGTTTCGAATGCCGGACAGCCAATTCCTTTGAAGTCTCGAGATGTTAACGCTCTGCTTTCTTTGATGAATGAGAAGAAAACATCGAAGGCCACTGAAGAGATAAAGATAAAGATCAATTTGGAAGTTGGTGAAAGGGTTAAGATAAAAAGTGGGCCTTTTGAAGGATTTTCTGGAACTGTAAAAGAAATTAAGCCCGATAAAAAAGAGGTTACAGTCGCTGTAACGATCTTTGGAAGAGAAACGCCTGTTGTCTTGAATGTGGCCGAGGTTGAAAAATCTGTTTCTTGACGATAAAGTGGGAGGGTTAAACCCGAAATAACCACAAGGAGGTTTTTGTATGGCAACTAAAAAGTTGATAAGACAGGTCAAATTGCAAATTCCGGCCGGAAAAGCAACCCCTGCTCCACCGGTAGGTCCTGCGCTTGGACAGCACGGTGTGAACATAATGGCCTTTTGCAAACAGTTCAACGCCGAAACGGCAAAACAAGCGGGAATGATTCTGCCAGTCGTAATAAACATTTATGAAGACAGATCTTTCACGTTTGTAACGAAGACTCCACCTGCCGCCGTTCTTATAAAAAAGGCTGCCGGTATTGAAAGTGGATCTGGAGAACCGAACAAAAACAAGGTTGGAAAGATAACAAAAGCGCAACTGCTCGAAATAGCGAAGATAAAGATGCCAGATCTAAATGCCAACGATCTTGAGGCAGCCGCAAAAATAATCGCTGGAACGGCCAGAAGTATGGGCGTAGAAATAGTGGGGTAAGGTGAGAATATGCCAAAGCATTCAAAAAGATACAACGAAATAGTAAAAAAGGTAGAAAGAGAAAAGTTTTATTCCCTTGAAGAAGCCGTTAAATTGATAAAAGAGATTGCCAACGCGAAATTCAACGAAACGATAGAACTTTCTCTCAAGACGGGAATAGATCCGAAGAAAAATGAGCAACAGGTGAGAAGTACTATTTCTCTTCCTCATGGCACTGGTAAAAATGTCAGAGTACTTGTCTTTGCAGTTGGACCGAATGCCCAGGCCGCAAAAGAAGCGGGGGCAGATTACGTTGGAGGAGAAGAACTTGCCCAGAAGATACTTTCCGAGGGCTTTACTGATTTTGATGTCGCGATAGCCTCTCCGGATACTATGGGATTCGTTGGGAAGTTGGGTAAAGTGCTTGGCCCGAGAGGATTGATGCCTTCTCCAAAATCTGGAACCGTTACGTCCAACGTTGCAGAAGCGGTTAAGTCCTTCAAGGCTGGAAGAGTAGAGGTAAGGAATGATAAGACGGGTAACCTTCACTTGCCGGTCGGGAAAAGAGATTTTGATGCCGAAAAACTTGCGGAAAATATAAAGTCCGCGGTTCAGCAGATAAATTCTTTGAGGCCACAAGGAGTAAAGGGTAGATTTTTGCAAAAGATAGTTGTGAGCCCGACGATGGGACCCGGTGTGAAACTCGATTTGAGCCAGTTTGAAATTTAACTCACAGCCGAAGACAGCGGGTTTCTAAAATTTTCCCGCCGAGGCGCGTGATCTGATTTTTATAGATCAACGGCCTTATTGGGCCGTTTTTTTAAAGGAGGTATGTCATGCTAAAACAGCAGAAGTTTGAAATAGTAGACAAACTTACATCTTCTCTTTCACAGTCAAATCTCATTCTTTTTACCGATTACAAAGGCATGAATGTTGAAACTATAAGCAAATTGAGAAGAGAACTTGCCAAAGCAAATGCCGAATACAAGGTTGTTAAGAACACTCTTTTGAAAATCTCCTTGAAGAATATGGGCCTTTACGTTGATTCCATCGACGATCATCTTCAAGGAACAACGGCAATACTCTACACATCGGGAGATCCGGTACTTGCGCTTAAGAGTTTTTACAAATTTTTGGACGAGAATGGCAACATTCCAGTTGTCAAATCTGGATTTTTTGAGAAGAAGTTCATAACGGCGGAACAGGCAAAAGAATTCTCCAACTTGCCGCCGAAAGAGGTTTTACTGGCACAACTTGTCGGCCAGATTCAGGCTCCTATTTATTCTTTGCATGCAGTATTGTCTGGAACTTTGAGAAAGTTGCTTTACGTTTTGGATGGAATAAAAGAAAAGAAATCTTGAAAATATCATGGAGGTGTTTTGAATGACTAACGAAGAAATAATAAAGGCTATCGAAGAGATGAGTGTGGGCGATCTTGCAAAACTTGTAAAAGCCCTTGAGGAAAAATTTGGAGTGAGTGCAGCAGCTCCTGTTGCAGTTGCTGCAGTTGCGGCAGCACCGGCTGCGGACAATAAAGGCGCGGCCAAAGCCGAGGAAAAGACTGCTTTCAACGTATTGCTTAAGGAAGCTGGAGACAAGAAACTTCAGGTTATAAAGGTTGTAAGAGAGATAACAAACCTTGGACTCAAAGAGGCAAAAGATCTCGTTGACAAGGCCGGCGCCCCTGATGCTATAATCAAGCAAAATGCTACAAAAGAAGAAGCGGATCAGATAAAGGCCAAATTAGAAGAGGCAGGAGCAGTCGTAGAGTTAAAATAATTTGATCCCTTTCTTTCGTACAAAAAATCATATTCAAATTGAAACCTAACCTCATCGGAATTGTAAATATTCTGATGGGGTAGTTTTGCTTAAATATATTGAAGGGCATTTGCCTTTTAGAAAGGTCTGGTGAAAAGGTGGAAAAGAGAGAAAGATACTCTTACGGACGAATGAAAGACGCCATCGAAGTCCCTAACCTTATATCCGTTCAGTTAGATTCTTACAAGGATTTTGTCGAAAACGGGATAATGGAAGTGCTAAAGAAGTTTTCTCCAATAGAATCAAAACCCCACAAGGCCGATGTTAAAAAGAGTGAAAAAGGTTTTAGACTGGAATTCGTAAGATCGAGAACAGGCGAGCCGAAATACACAGAGGAAGAGTGCAGGCTGAAAGACACAACTTACAGTGTGCCGCTCTACATAACCATTAGGATAAAGGACACGCATTCAAATGAAATAAAGGAAAGCGAAGCACTTTTTGGTTACCTTCCGATAATGACGGAACGTGGCACCTTTATAATAAATGGTGCCGAAAGAGTCGTCGTTCACCAACTCGTAAGATCGCCTGGCGTTTATTTCGTTCGCGAATTTGAAGGTTCCGAAAGGATACCGACTTTTTTTGCCCATTTTCTTCCCGAAAAGGGTGCGTGGCTTGAGATCCTTCTAAACACGAAAAAAGGGCTGTTGCAGGCAAGGATCGATAGAAAGAAAAAGATAAAATTGCCGATTTTACTTAAAATCCTTGGATTTGTTACCCCAATGGAAATGCTTAAGATCTATCCAATAATGGTAACGGCCGACGAAGATGAATTGATCTTTAGAAAAGATTCTATTATTCTTGAAGACATAAAGGATCAGTCGGGCAAGGTTATCGTGGAAGCAGGTCAGAAAATAAGCGAGGATATGATTCATTCCATCCTTGAGTCAAAGGTCCAAAATGTAACAATAGCCCATCCTTACATGCAAAAGACTTTTGAAAATTTGGACGACAATGAAAAGAGCATGACCTCTGATGACGCGTACATAGAATTTTTCAGGAAATTAAGACCCGGTGAAATTCCGAGGATAAATGTGGCGAAAAGTTATTTTAACAGCCTTTATTTTGATCCAGAACATTACGATCTGACTGAAATCGGAAGGACGAAGATAAATGCCAAACTCGGCCTTAAGTTAGATTCGCGCGTTTTGACAAAAGATGACATAATAACGGCGATAAAGTATTTAATCGATATAGAAAACCATGAAGAAAGGCTCGATACAAAAGATCACCTCGGAAACAAAAGAGTAAGAACGGCGGGAGAATTGTTAAAACTTGAGTTCGAAAGGGGTTTTTCGAGGGTTCAGAAGATGATAGAAGATAAACTCAACATGTACAATTCTCTCGACAAGATAAACATTCAAAGTCTCATAAATGTAAGAGCAGTTATGGCAACGCTGCAGCAATTCTTCGCCTCAAGCCAACTTTCGCAATTCATGGATCAGGTAAATCCTCTTGCCGAATTGACCCATAAAAGAAGGATATCTGCCCTTGGTCCCGGCGGACTAAGAAGAGAAAGAGCAAGATTTGAAGTCAGAGACGTCCACCATTCTCACTACGGACGTATGTGCCCAATAGAAACTCCGGAAGGCGCCAACATAGGTCTTATAACTTCCATGTCTATCTTTGCTGAGATAGACAAATACGGATTTTTAAGGACACCTTATAGAAAGATCGAAAATGGCAGAATAACCAGTAAAATCGATTATCTCATGGCTGACGAAGAAAGCAATTACAACATAGCGCCGGTCAACGTTAAGATAAATCCAGACGGCACGCTTGCAGATGAAAGAGTCTCTGTCAGGTTCATGGAAACTTACAGATATGTTGCAAGATCAGAGGTCGATTACATAGACGTTTCATCGAAGCAGATAGTCAGCGTCTCCGCCGCTCTTATTCCATTTCTTGAAAATGATGACGCCAATAGGGCCTTGATGGGTTCCAACATGCAAAGGCAGGGAGTTCCTCTTGTAAAGCCACAGGCTCCTTTGATAGGCACGGGAATGGAAAAATACGTTGCCCGAGACTCCGGTTTTATAGTTATCGCTAAAAATTCAGGAAAGGTCAAGAAGGTTTCCTCGACGGAGATAATAGTTGAAAGAGACGACGGCAGTGGCGAAGATGTGTACCACCTTATAAAATACGCAAGGACAAACCAGGACACGTGTATAAATCAAATACCGATAGTTGATGCTGGCGAGCATGTTGAAAAGGGCGATTGCATAGCGGATGGCCCCGCAACTGATATGGGCGAACTTGCCCTCGGAAGGAATGTGCTCGTTGCTTTTATGCCATGGGAAGGGTACAATTTTGAGGATGCGATAGTCATAAACCAGTCCCTCATAGAAGAAGATGCCTTTACATCGGTTCATATAGAGGCATACGAAACGTACGCTCGAGAAACAAGGCTCGGGCCAGAAGAGATAACGGCCGACATTCCAAATGCTTCCAAGGAGTTACTTAAAAACCTCGATGAGAATGGAATTGTCAGGGTAGGCTCTCTCGTTCATCCTAAGGATATTCTCGTCGGTAAGGTTACTCCAAAGGGAGACAGCGAATTAACGGCCGAAGAGAAGATAATGAGATCAATCTTTGGAGAAAGAGGGCGAGATGTCAAGGATACCTCCCTCAAACTTCCTCACGGTGTGGACGGAAGAGTTATAGGCGTTCACATATTTGAAAAGGGAGACATATCAGAGTTAGATTCGAGCATTAACAAAATGGTTAAAGTTTACGTTGCAACGAGAAAGCCTCTTGCCGTTGGCGATAAACTTGCCGGACGCCACGGAAACAAAGGTGTTGTCTCCCGTATAGTTCCGAAGGAAGACATGCCATTCCTACCAGATGGCACGCCGGTTGAAATGATATTAAGCCCTTTAGGCGTTCCTTCAAGAATGAACATAGGTCAGGTCCTCGAAACTCATCTTGGGTGGCTTGCGAAACTCAAGGGAATGTATTTTGCGACTCCCGTTTTCGATGGTGCAAAAGAAGAGGATATCTTTACGCCACTCTACGAAGAACGTAAAAAATTCAGTCTTACAGAGGGCGATAATCCCGAATACCCAACTGGTAAGGTCGTTTTAAGGGATGGAAGAACGGGTGAACCTTTCAATAGTCCTGTTGTTGTTGGGGTTATGTATATGATGAAACTCATTCATATCGCTCAAGATAAGATTCACGCGAGATCGATAGGACCTTATTCTTTGATACACCAGCAACCCCTCGGAGGAAAGGCCCAATTCGGAGGGCAGAGATTTGGAGAAATGGAAGTCTGGGCTCTGGAGGCTCACGGAGCTGCCCATACCCTTCAAGAGATGCTGACCATAAAATCTGACGATATTGAGGGGAGAAATGAGGCTTACAAGGCCATAATGAGAGGAAAAAATATACCTCTTTCGAATTTGCCCGAGAGTTTCAAAGTTCTCGTCAAAGAACTTCAAGGCCTTGCGCTTGACGTTAAGGTCTACGATGATCTCGGAAATGAAATCAAATTAGATCGTTAAGGAGGGGTAAAATGGCAGAAGAAAGCCCCAAAATATTTTTAAGCCCTTCAAACAAAATAGGAAGGGTGAAAATAGGATTAGCCTCGTCCGAGACAATTTTGCAATGGTCAAAGGGAGAGGTGAAAAAACCAGAAACTATAAATTATAGAACCTTCAAGCCGGAACCGGACGGCCTCTTTAGCGAGCAGATCTTCGGTCCTGTGAAGGATTACGAATGCGCCTGCGGAAGGTACAAGGGCAAAAAGTACGAAGGCACCACATGCGAAAGGTGCGGTGTTACCGTTGAATCCAAAACGGCCCGAAGAAGAAGGATGGGACACATATCTCTGGCCGTTCCGGTGGTTCATATATGGTATCTCAAAAACATACCCAACTATATTTCGATCCTTCTCGATATTTCTCCGAAGGATATAGAACAGATAGTGTACTTTGGATCGAGAAGAACGGTCGAAACTGTTTACATGGTAACGGATCCAAAAAATGCGAATTTCGATGTTGGAGACAAGCTTTACGCCACAGAGTACAACATATACAAAGACAAACTCGATTTTGTCGTGGAAAATTCGGTAAGAATTAAAAGCCCCCGCGGACCTATAAGATCCGAGATCGATGGAATTGTTTCTATAAAGAAAGAGAAAACCAATACAGACAGATTTTTAACCTGGGTTACGGTTTCTCGATCTACAAGGGCCGAAAATTCCAAGAGCGAATCCTACACGATATACCGTGGGATGGAATTAAACGTAAAAAATGGCGAGATCGTTAAAAAAGGCGATCTTATAGCCAATGAATTGAAGGTCGAGCCTTTCAAGGCCCCCTTTGATGGCACCTGTGAAATAGATGAGGTAACCTCGACGATAAGGGTAATACCCTTGCCGACTTCAAAATTCCAGCCTGTGACCTATACACTTCCTTATGGGGTAAAGCCGACTGTCCAGAATGGTCAGAAAGTCAAAAAGGGAAAGGTGCTCACAAATAGCGCACATTTTGACGCGATCAAGGCCGGAATGGACGGTGTCGTCGTCTACGGCAAAAATCTTTCGGTAACTCAGAAAGAAGACGAGAAGTTAGTTGCGAATTCGACCGACAAGATCGAAGTAGTCGAGAAGGATCAGGTCCAGAGAATCGAAAGATCCTATCCTTTATTTGAGGGCATAACACCCTACGTCGAAGATGGTCAGGAGATAAAGGCCGGCGATTACATAGCGGACAGATTTATTTACGAGGATGAGGACCTGACCGTTTCGGAACTCGATGTATTTGAAAAATATTATCCCGGCCAGTTCGAAAAAGAATTCGAGATAGAAAATGACAGAACTGTCGTCATGATAACCGATATCGCTGATGATGTTGCGGCCGAAATAGGAAAAAAAGTCGGAGACGTTATTCTCGACAACGAGTATGACGCTTACAAAGACATCTATGGAGACAAAATACTCGCAGATGTCGGAGCATCGGCCATAAAGAAATTACTTCAGAAAATAGATCTTGGAGAGACCGAAAGCAAACTCGAGGCAGAACTTAAAAGCATTCCAGATTCAGCATCGAACAAAAAGATGAAGATTTTAAAGAGATTGCACATTATAAGGAGTCTAATCGAGAGCGATCAAAGGCCCGAATGGATGATCCTTGATGTTGTGCCCGTCATCCCGCCAGATCTTAGGCCTATGATTCAAATAGACGGCGGAAGATTCGCCACGACAGATCTTAACGATCTTTACAGAAGGGTCATAAATAGAAATAACAGGCTCAAAAAACTTATCGAATTGAACGCGCCGGACATAATAATAAGAAATGAAAAACGCATGCTTCAGGAAGCGGTGGATTCCCTTATAGCAAACGGCAAGCGCGGAAAATCCGTTATGGACAAATCAAACAGGCCTTTGAAATCGCTTACGGATTTACTCAAAGGGAAAAGAGGAAGATTCAGAAGAAATCTTCTTGGAAAGCGCGTCGATTATTCTGGCCGTGCCGTCATAGTAGTAGGTCCTACGCTCAGAATAGATCAGTGCGGAATTCCAAAGAAAATGGCCATGGAACTTTTCAAACCCTTCGTCCTTCAAAAACTTGTCAAAAGTGATCCAGACAAGTCGGCCAGAAAATGGGGCCGCTTGATGATAGAAAGAGAAGTTCCCGAGGCTTGGGAAGTTCTCGAAGATGTCATAAAGGGCCATCCTGTTTTGTTAAACAGGGCTCCAACGCTTCACAGGGTAAGTATTCAAGCATTTGAACCGAAATTAATAGAAGGAGATGCCATCCAATTACATCCGCTCGTCTGTCCTCCTTTCAACGCCGATTTCGATGGAGACCAGATGGCAGTCCATATACCTCTTTCGGCTGCCGCGCAGGCAGAGGCCAAATTCTTAATGCTTTCCAAATACAACACGATAAGCCCTGCAAATGGTCAGCCGCTTTCGATGCCAGGGAAAGACATAATCCTTGGGATGTATTACCTTACGATGAAAGACGATAAACTGCCAAAATACAAAACCGTTTTTTCTTCGGCCCAGGAAGCGATTCTTGCCTACGAGATGGGATATATAACGCTCCATACGCCGATAGACGTCATGATAAAATTTTCCTCCGGGGAAAAACTTGTAAAGGATACGACTGTTGGACGTGTTATATTCAACGAGGGCCTCTTGGAGGAATTGAGGGATTACACAAAAACTTACGACAAAAAAGAAATAAAAAATATAGTCTCTAAGTCCTTCAAGAGATTTGACATAGACGTTACAGCCGATGTTTTGGACAGAATAAAGGACTTTGGATTTAAATACTCCACGATTTCTGGAGTTACAATATCCGTAAGAGACGTTCTCATATCCAATAAAAAATCAGAGATAATAAGACAATCTCAGGAAAAGATACAGATCGTAGAGGACGCATTTGAAAATGGACTTATAAATCAGCAGCAAAGATACGAACAGATAGTAAGAATATGGGAAGATGCGACAAAAGAGATTCAGGATGTAACCTATGCCGAACTTTCTAAAGATCTTTTCAATCCGGTCTTTATGATGGTAAGATCGGGCGCGAGAGGAAGTATTGACCAGATAAAGCAAATAGCCGGTATGAGAGGATTGATGGCCGATCCATCAGGAAAGACCATAGAGGTGCCAATACTTTCTAACTTCAGGGAAGGCCTAAATGTCATGGAATACTTCATATCTACCCACGGTGCGAGAAAGGGATCGGCAGACACGGCCCTCAGAACCTCTAACTCTGGATATCTTACAAGAAGGCTTGTCGATGTTGCCCAGTCTGTAACCGTCAAAGAGACCGATTGCGGTACCACGAATGGAATAGAATTGAAAACTTTACGCGATGACGATGTTGTAATAGAAAAACTCGAAGATTCTCTCTTTGGGCGTGTGCTTGCCGACGATATCGTCAATCCGAAGACAAAAGAGGTCATTTATGAACGCGACACGATGATGGAAGAAGAAGATGCTCACAAAGCGGTCGGTACAATAGAAGAGGTAGAGGTTTACAGGCAGGAAGAGGTCAGTGTCGATTCAATAAACGACATAAAAGATTACGCTGAAATTGCCGAAGATCTTTACGATGATGAAAAGGGTACGTTTTCCGGCGTTCCTTCGAAGTTGATATTCAAAAGAGGCGAACCTATCAAAAATACGGTAAACGCTTTAAAGAAACTTGGAGTTTCAAAAGTACTTGTCGATATATATCCGTGCGTTGGAGGAGTAACGGTCTCGCCGGTTGTCGCGGCCGATGGAAAGCACGAGATAGCGACTTACGAGGAGCGTATAACTCCGGAAATTGCCAAAAAGTTTGTCAAAGAGCATATAAACAGCGTAAGTTTGAGGCCTTACATAAAGATAAGATCTCCTATGACCTGCGAACTTTCAAACGGAGTTTGCGAGAAGTGCTACGGAATGGATCTTTCAAATCACAGAATAGTACACATCGGAGAAGCGATAGGAATAATAGCGGCCCAGTCCATAGGAGAGCCCGGTACGCAGTTGACAATGAGAACATTCCACACCGGCGGTATAGCAACAACGGGTGATATAACGCAGGGACTTCCAAGAGCCGAGGAACTCTTCGAGGCGAGAAAGAAACTAAAGGATGTTTCCGGTATCTTCAGCTATGTTTCGGGATATGTCAAACAGATAAAACAGGAAGAGAACAAGACTTTAAAGATATACATAGAAGATGATGATGGAAACCTTCACGATTACACTGTCCCCAAAAAGACGCAGATACGTGTAAGAGAAGGCCAGCGCGTTCTCGCCGGGACCCCTCTTACGACAGGAACAATAAGGCCAAGGGATCTCCTTGAGAAGATAAATACGGAAAGTTCCTTCCAGTATCTGTTGCGTGAGGTCAAAAGAGTTTACGCCGAGCAGGGTGTCGATATACACGATAAGCATTTCGAGGTCATAATAAAGCAGATGTTCAATAAGGTAGAGGTAACAGATGCGGGCGATACGAATATACTTCCCGGCACATTGCTGTCTCTCGAAGAGGCCAAGAGGGTAAATGAAGAGATAAGAAAAGAAAATTCAAAGGTCGAAGAAAACAGAACCAAGATCGTTGGGAAAGAACTTGTTTATTCTGTCAGCAGTTTGGATGAAAAGAACGAAGAAATAGCAAAGGCAGGAGATATTCTGACAGAAGAGATGGTCGCCAAGATGGTCGATAAGGGAATAAAATCTGTCACAGTCAAGATCGGGGACAAAAAAGAGAGATACATAATAAATCCCAAAAACGAAATCCAGTACAAACAGAAACTGTTAAGGATAACCACAGCCTCCCTTGAAAGTGAAGGGTTTTTAAGCGCGGCTTCATTCCAGCAAACTCCTCAAATTCTTGCCGAAGCGGCCGTCGAAGGTAGAGAAGACATGCTAAAGGGATTAAAAGAAAACGTGATAATAGGTCAGTTAATTCCTTCCGGAACAGGTCTTTCAGTTTACAACAACATTCAGATAGAAGAGCATGCTATCGTAAAATCTAAAGAAGAGATAAAAAAGGAACAGCAGGCGTAAAAAAGAGGCAGGAAACTGCCTCTTTTTTTATGTGAGTTTTGTCCTTGTTATTTCGTCATTTTTTACGTATTCATTTATTTCCATGGATAATTTGACAATCAAATAAAGCCAGTATATCCCGGCAGTTATTATTGTGAATACCACGACAAGGAAGATGTTTCTTTGCGTTATCTGCAGCATATCCTGCACATTTGGAAGGCCTTTCATATTTCTGAGATATGAATAAAGCCTGGACTTCGTTTTGTAAATCGACGACGAAGTGGAAAATATATGATAAAGGTATATCAAAAGGAAGACAAAAGCCAGAATCTCGAAGAACATCGCTATCCCCATTTCGAATATGAATAAAATGCCTAATATATAGGAGATCATATATCCCCAGAAAGGCCATCCCTTTATCATCGCGTTTTTCAATTCTAACGAGGCTGCTTCTATCTCTGATTTTACGGATAAATCTTCGGTTCTTATTGTCGAGATCATGGATTGCGTGTTTAGAATATTTCTGTTTAACACGTCCATCCACTCTTTGAGAACTATGAATTGAAAGATCATGTTTATGAAACTTATTATCAGGATGGTTACATAATATCCTGACCCCGCGTATAAGCTAACGTAGGCACCTTGATTGTTATAGGCAAATGACATTACCTCTCCAATTACCGTCAGGCCAACAACAAATGAGATTAAAGTAAAGATTATCACCATAACTGCAAGTGTTACATTTACTCTTCCATCCATTCTTCTTTCCCCCTTTTTGGAAGGCTCAAATTCTATTATATAATAGATTAACATTTAAATTTAAATTGCCAAAATGGCAGGAGCGAGACATGGAAATAGAAATGGAAAGAGCCCTTGACTTCATGACAGAGGTTGCGGCATCTCTTATGAGTTATGGCTCTCCGACAACGAGGACCGAGATATGGGTTACAAGAATAGGACAAAAACTTGGATTTCAAGTTGATATTGCCATAATTTACACGGTAATATACATCACAGTAAGGGATAAAGATGGCAATTTTAAAAGCATAACAAAAAGATTATTTAGTTTACCTTCAGACTTTGAAAAGTTCATGAGGGTGGACACTCTTGTCAAGAAATTCGTCGATGGCAATATTCAACTTGCCGAGGCTCATATCGAGTTAAAAAAGATAATAAACGATCAGAGCACATATTCCATCTTTTTAAGACTCATCGCCGCGGCTCTAACGTGTGGCGGATTCGAATACGTGCTCGTTGGAGGAACTATGAGCGCGATCGCTTCAATGGTTCTTGGTGCCGTAGTTTACGCCGCCACGAACTACGTAAAATTGCTCAACAACAGATTCTTTCAGCAGTTCACCTCCGGTATTATGATATCTATAGGAGCGTGGCTTCTTGTCCATCTTTTCAAGGGTTCTACATTGAGCGGGGTAGTTTCTGGATCGATAATGCTTTTCGTGCCGGGATTACTCATAACAAACGGTTTTTCCGAGATTTCTCAGGCGAGCGTCATCTCTGGCACCATAAAGGAAAGTGAAGCGATGGCACTTTTGATAGCGCTTGTCTTTGGAATATTTGCCGGAACTGTCTTCGTAGGAGGCATGAACTTTTGAACATAATTATTAATTCCATAATCGCAGGTGTGGCGAGCGGAAGTTTTACGATCCTTTACAACGCGAGATTTTCAGACGCCTTAATCGCCGGCGCCATAGGCGCACTCGGATGGTTTGTAAACTCGACGCTCAACGGATACGGAATGCTTACCGCTACACTCATAAGCGCCTTTACCATTGGAATTGTCGGAAGAGTTATATCGAGAGTAAGGCATATGCCCTCCCAGCCATTGATAGTAGGTGGAATAGTTGTCCTTGTTCCCGGCTTTATGGCCTTTAAAGCGATGAATGCATTTGTCGTTGGGAAAAATACCGAAGGAACGACGTTGATGCTTAATACCTTTTTGACTGCCGCCGCGATAGGAACTGGTCTTATAGTCGCCGTCGCGATCACGGCAATTATATTTAAAATAAGAATAAGGAGGTAATTCATGGAAAAACTTATTTTTTTAAGTTTAGATGGATTGAAAATAGAGGCTGAAAAATTTGGAAATTCGGATCACGCAGTCATACTTGCCCACGGAAAAGCTTTTAACATGCAAAGTTGGGAAGACTTTGCGATATACCTTCAAAAGTCCGGATTCACGGCTATACCATTTAACTTTCGCGGATACGGAAATTCAGAATCAAAAGATACGAAATACGAACTGGACATCGCAGGGATAATAAAAACTCTTTTGAAAGATTACAAACATGTCTCTCTTATCGGTGCAAGCATGGGAGGAGCCGCCGCCCTTAGGTCTCTCGAAATAAGTGAGCCGATCGATGGACTCGTGCTTTTGTCTCCGGCAGGTTTGCCGGATGATTTTGCAAAATTAAAGGGCAAGGTTAAAAAGTCCTTAGTCGCTTTTTCGAAAGGTGATTTCGTTTTTGAAGTTGCGGAAAAGGTTGCTGAATCTCTTCCTTTCGATACGGAAAAGGTTGTTTTTGACGGAAATCTGCACGCTCAAAATCTCTTCAGAGATCCAAAGATAAAGGCCGAACTCGAATCGAAGATAGTTAAATTTTTGAAATCGGCGGCGGAAAAGAAATGAAGGTAAAACTCTCAGAATTTCTCGAAGAAAAAATCCCCATTCTCGAAGAAATAATAGAAAAATTATCTCAAAAATACAGATACGTTTCGATACTCGGAAGTGATGTGCGTGGGAAAAGATATCTTGTCACCGAAGACATAAAGATAAGCGACAGCAACTGGAATGAGAGGGGCTTTGTCGTAAGAATTTACGATGGTCTGTATTTAGAATATTCTTTTGATGAAATCGATGATTCAATCGTAGATTCTTTGAATGAAAAAGTTATAAAGGAATTTGAAAGGTTCGAAGGCCCCGTACTCGAATGCCCCTTAATCGAAGAAGAAAAGGAAGAAGGTGTATTTGAAGGAGAAGTTGAAATTTTGCCGGAGACTGTCGATGCCGGGAAAAAGATAAAGATGCTCTCTTCCATGAGGGATCATGCCTACTCGATCTCAGAATCTCTTGCTAATTTCTGGGCCATATACGAAGAGGTCAATGTCAGCAAAGTCTTTTTATCAGGCAAAAAGCATTTAAATCAAAGTTATGTATGGACTCAAGGCTACCTTCAGGCCATAGTTAGAAAAGATGAAAAGACCAAGTACTCATATGAAGGATACTCTGGAATGAAAGGGGCCGAGATTCTTGAAGAGATGGTGAGCGGCGTCGATAAAGTTGTCAAAGAAGCCGAATCCCTAATCGATTCGACGAGAATAGAGCCGGGAGAATACGATGTGATATGCTCTCCAGATGTAGCCGGTGTTATAGCCCACGAAGCCTTTGGACACGGAGTTGAAATGGACATGTTCGTCAAAGGCCGCGCCAAGGCTGTTGAATATTTAGGACGTGAAGTCGCATCAAAACTCGTTACCATGCACGATGGGGCCCGGGCCGCAAAACAAGTGGCCTCTTATTTCTTTGACGATGAAGGAGTTATTGGAAAGGATACGATTATAATAGACAAAGGCATATTAAAGGGAGGAATCTCCGATCTCATCTCATCTCTGAGACTTGGAACTAAACCGACGGGAAATGGCAGAAGAGAATCATTCGAAAGAAAAGCATATTCAAGAATGACAAATACATTCTTTGAGCCCGGAAATGACAAACTTGATGATATGATCTCCTCTATAAAGCACGGTTATTTTCTCGAAAAAGTCTCAAGCGGGATGGAAGATCCAAAAAACTGGGGAATACAGTGCTGGATACTTTATGGCCGGGAAATAAAAGACGGTCGCCTAACTGACAGGATAGTCTCTCCAATCCTCATGACGGGCTACGTTCCAGATCTTTTGAAATCTATTTCTATGGTATCTGAAGATCTTGAACTCTCCGGAGTGGGAGCCTGCGGAAAGGGCCACAAGGAATTCGTCAAAGTCTCCTCCGGAGGGCCTTATATAAAAGCGAGAGCGAGGTTGGGATGATGGTAGAATTGATAGCGGAATTGCTTAACCGGGATGGAATAGATGATTGGAAGATACTTGAAAGAAAGGTTGAAGGTGAGGAATTCTTCTTCGTCAAAGACTCGCTCGATATGAACCGCGCAAAGCGTACCCGCAAATTCTTTGTGACCATCTACCATGACTTCGAAAGAGAAGGAAAACTTTACAGGGGATCGTCGGATTTTACGATATATCCCGGCATGAAAAGGGAGGAAATAAAATCCTTGATAGAAGACAACATCTTTTCCTCCAAATTCGTCGAAAATCTTTACTATCCCGTCGTGAACGAAAAGCACACGATTTCAAGAACCGTGCCTTTAGATCCTGAATCTTTAGATCGAATAATACACGATTTCCCATTTAAATCGAAAGATGTTTGGGT
Organism: Mesoaciditoga sp.; assembly: GCA_002878315.1. Lineage (GTDB taxonomy): Bacteria > Thermotogota > Thermotogae > Mesoaciditogales > Mesoaciditogaceae > Athalassotoga. The sequence continues at coordinate 75,191 of PNIW01000032.1, forward strand.
AAATTCGTCCGAATTTTTCCTTAACCGTGTCGAAGAAAGGATCGTCAATTCAAAGGGAGTAGACGTTTCAAATGCGTTCTACAGGCTGTACGTTGAGATGATAACAACCGCGAAATCAAAAGAAGAGGTTGAACTTTACTGGAGTTTTGAAAGATCGTACCCTGTGGTAAGGATGGAGATTGAGGAGGCCATCATGGCAACGCGCGAGAGGGCGAAGGCTATTTTCACTCCTGAGGTAAAGGACATACCTGTCATCTTGAGCGGCGAATCAGTCGGAGAATTTTTCAAATATCCCCTTTACAAAACCTCCGGGCTTTACATTTACGAACATCTCTCGAATGTCAAAAAGGGAGAAAGGATTTTGAATGGAGATTTTACAATGTGGATAGATCCGCACGTTGAAGGATCCGCCTATTCTCTAAATTACGATGAGGACGGGTTTTTGTGTAAAAAGGTAAAGGTCATAGAAGATTCAAAAGTTATGAACATATGGGCCGATGTGAGGTACGCTTACTATCTTGGAATAGAGCCTACGGGCCATCTTACGAATTTTGTTGTTGAGAGTGGAAAAGAATCTGAAAGTTCATTTGAAGATGGAAAATATCTTAAAGTCCTTTCCTTTTCAGATTTTCAGATGGATCCAGTAACGGGAGATTTTGGAGGAGAAATAAGGCTCGGCTGGTACAGCGATGGAAGAAAAAAAGTTGCCGTAACTGGAGGATCGATTTCGGGAAATATCACAAAATGCGATTTCGCCCTTTCTGCCGAATCGCAATTGACAGGCAACTTCAAAGGCCCAAAAAGTGTAAGAATAACGGGCGCGCAGATAGGAGGAAAAATGTGAAAATCCTTGTCATAGATGACAGTGAATTTTGGAGAAAGGTCATTGGTGATATCTTTAAGGAGCACGAAGTTGAATTTGCCTTCGATGGTTTGGATGGATACTTCAAGATTCAGGAATTTTGCCCCGATCTTGTCATCTCGGATCTTGTCATGCCCGGTCTTAATGGATACCTGCTTTGCAGAATAGTAAAGAATACAGAACTCAGAGACATACCATTTGTCATCATGACCGCCTCTTCCGATTCGATCGACAAGTTCTGGGGAAGGTATGCCGGCGCATCCGAATACATTCAAAAGGATTCTGAAGATGGAATAAAAAGGCTCAAAAATTACGTCGCGTCTTTTACACCGCTTCATGAATGCAAAAGATCGAAGGACAATTTCAAGTCCTCCTTCGAAAGGGCGCTAAATGGTTTGCTTGTCAAATCGACGATTGAAAATGAGATAAGAAAGTTCTTCGTTCACATAGAAGATATGAATTACGTCGTGAGAAAAATCTTCGACTTTTTAAAATCGATGTTCGAGATCGATGATGGAATGCTCCTCATCTTCAAGCCGGATTCAATGGATGTATACACAACATTTGAAGATTTTGAAGAGAAGATGAAAAAGATATTTGAAGGCCTGAAAACACCTTTCAATCTTGAAAGAAAGATCATCTATCTCGATAAAAGGATCTATGAAAGCGTTGACGAAATGTTATGGGTGTTTCATCAGGACAGAAAAGAAAATGGCGCGATACTTGTGGCGAGAAAGCGCGAATTTTCGAGCGGCGAAAAAGAGATCTTTTCCAACGTTATGATCGAGGTTGAAAACCTTATAAATGTCGGGCTGAATTTTGAAATTTACAGACAATATTCATTTACCGACAAACTCACAGGCCTAAACAATTTAAGAGCCTTGAATGATTATCTTGATGGATTGTGGAAAAAGCATGAGGAATTTTTCTTCTGCATGATAGACATAGACAACTTCAAAAAGGTAAATGACACCTACGGCCATGAGATTGGAAACAAAGTACTTTCAGGAATAGGAAGCATAATAAAGAATTTGCCGTCTGATCTCTTTTCGGCCAGATACGGAGGAGAGGAGATCGCGATAGTTTCGAAAAGAAATGATCTTGCTCAGATAATAGATTCTTTAAGATCGCAGATAGAATCTGCCAGGTTTGGACCGGCCAGTGTTACGATAAGCGCCGGCATTGTCCCGTCGATCGGAGCTAACAGTTACACGGAAGTGATAGAAAGGGCAGACGCGGCGCTGTACCGCGCAAAGCGTGAGGGGAAAAATAGAGTCGTTTTTGCGAAATAAAGTTATAATTTGGTGGGGGTGATGATTTTGAATTCTGCCGAGGAGATGGCCCAGGCGATAGACGAAATAACCTGTGAAATGACAGAAAATGTTAGGAACGGAAAGATCGAAAAGGTCTTCGAACTTATGAGAGTGCGGGAGAAACAGATCGAATCTTTGAAAAATTCGGATGGGCGCATATCTCAGGCAACGGCTTCAAAACTCTTGGATGACTTAAAAACGTTCCAAGAAGAATACAAAAAGCGAATGAAAGATTTAGACGGTAAGATCTCGGATATTTCAAAAGCCATTGAAATGCTTCAAAGTTATTCGCAAAGCAAAAGTTCAAATATATTTGACGAAAGAAGGTAAGCAATATGAAAGAGAGCATAATTTTGCTTGATGCCTGTCAGGAGATAATCGACCTTAAACTCGTTGCGGGCACATGGGGCAACGTTTCTTTAAGACTTGAAAATGGCAATATACTTATAACCCCAAGCGGGATTCCTTACGATGCGATAAAGGAAGAAGATCTCGTCTTATGCGACAGATACGGAAATGTCGTCGAGGGGAACCTTCTCCCATCGAGCGAATTAAAAATGCACGTGTCGATTTACGCATCGAGAAAAGACGTTAACGCGATAGTTCATACCCATAGCCTTTACGCCTCGATAGCCTCGGCAATTTTCGACGAAGTTCCTTTGTTGGTTGAAGACGTTGCAATGGTAATAGGCGGAAGGATAAAGGTCACATCCTATAAATATCCGGGCACTCAGGAACTCGCCGATGAAGTTGTCAAGGGGCTTGGAGATAGAATGGCTGCCATAATCGCAAATCACGGTCAAGTCGCAGTCTGTCCCACAATGGAGGATGCGCTTCTTGCGGCACAGATGTGCGAAAAGGCCGCCCAGATGTACGTTATAGCATCGCAATATCCAAAGGTAAATGCCTTGCCAGATGAAGATATAAGATCCCTATACGATAAATACGTTAAATCATACAAAAAACTGAGGGATCTCAAATGAGTCTTGTTCTCAAAAATGCCACCGTCCTCGGAAAAGATATGTCCCTGAAAAAAACCGATATATTCGTGGAAGGGGACAGAATTGTTGATTTTGCAATGGGCGATGAAATGAACCTCGATGGAATGATCGTAATGCCCGGTCTTATCAACACGCATACCCATGCCGCAATGACGCTCTTTAGAGGAATTGCCGAAGACGTCGATCTCAACGACTGGTTATTCAATTACATCTTTCCTCGGGAGGATAAGTTAACAGAGGATGATGTCTACATAGGAAGTCTTGCCGGTTTCATGGAGATGGTCAGACACGGCATAACGACTTTTGTTGACATGTATTTTCACGAAGACGCGATATATCAGGCAGCGAAAGACATTGGAATAAGGGGAATTGTGGCGCGCGGCCTTGCCGATACAGACGGAAAGGGAGAGAGAAAACTCCATCTCGCAGAGGATTTTGCGAAAAAACATATCGATGATCCGCTTGTAAAGGGAGGATTTGGCCCCCACGCGCTCTACACCTGCTCTATGCCTTATTTCAAAGATGCGGTGGATACGGCAAAAAAATACTCTCTTCCTCTTACCTTCCATCTTCTCGAATCTCCTAAAGAGAGGGAAAATTTTAAAAAGAACGGTATGGAAGCCGTTGATTTTTTGGATTCGATAGGCGCATTTTACGAAAGAACGATAATAGCCCATGGCACGCATCTCGACCGTAAAGAACTCGAATTGATCTCTGAAAGAGGATCAACACTTTCTTACAATCCTTCCTCGAACGCGAAACTTGGAAATGGAATAGCCCCGATAATTCAGGCTCTCGATCTGGGAGTCAACGTGACATTCGGAACGGATTCGGCCGCTTCAAACAATGCCTTAAACATATTCGATGAGATGAAATTTGGGATACTCCTTCAAAGAGCCAAAGAAAGAGATCCAAAACTCATAAAAGTTGAAGAAGCGATAAAGATGGCAACATCGAATGCGAAAAAGGCATTGCCATTTGATATAGGCTCTCTCGAGGCCGGAATGCTTGCGGATCTTATCGTCATAGATCCACACGATATTTCGACAATTCCGTCGGACAAAATACTTTCCCATATCGTTTATTCTTTTGACACGCCTGCCATAAAAAAGGTTATGATAGGTGGTAGATGGATATACGATGAAGGTTTTATTACCGTCGATGAAAAGAAGGTGATAGAAGATTTCGAAAAAGTTTATACCGATCTTAATTCTCGGATTTGAAACGCTTTTTTTGATGACGATTTTAAGCGGCTGTTTTTTTGACAAGTACAATATAAGCACGATGAGAAATTTTGTCCCGTCCAATTACAAAGTTAAGACTTACGAGATAATAGTGAAGCCCTCTCAGTTTATGGGATACAGATCGAAGGGAATAATAAGAAGTGTCTTTGCAACGTACGTTTCGACATCATCTACCGTCTCTCTCCACGCCGCGGAATTTCAAAGCACATTTGAAATGCACGATCTCTGGTATGCTTTTGCAAAAAAGGAGAGCGGCACATGGAATGCGCTCAACAGCAGTTTATGGTGGTTTTCGGGAGGGTTAAAAACTTCGAAATACCTTGCATGGTACACGCATTACACGATCTTCATTCTCGAATCTGAAGATCCGTCATCACTCTATCCCGTCAAAGACCAGATTCAGAATTTCATGAGCGTGTTTGGAGGCGCAAATAATTGATATACAGAGAACTTTCTCATTATCTCAAAGAAAGATACGGCACGAGAGTCCAGAGGGTCTCGATATCTTATTTTAGAACGTGTCCCAACAGAGACGGAACGGCGGGATTTGGCGGATGCACCTTTTGCGAGGAGACTGGAAGCGGTTTTGGGAACAAATTCAGGAATTTGGACGTTCGCGCCCAGATCTTAGAGGGAATGAAGATCGCGCGGCAAAAGTACAAGGCGGAAAAATTCATGGCGTACTTTCAATCATTCACAAATACCTACGGCCCTCTCGAAGAATTGGAAAAGGTCTACAACGAGGCTCTTGTCGAAGGCGTTGTGGCGCTTGATATCTCGACAAGGCCCGATGCCTTCTCTGAAGAGATTGCCGTTCTGCTTAAGAAGATCTCCGATGAAAGGCACGTTGATATATTCATCGAATTCGGCCTTGAATCGATAAATGAGAATACGCTCTCATACGTAAATCGCGGTCATTCGGTCGGAGAGTTCATAGACGCGGTCCTTAGAGCCAAAAGGTATAACTTCGAAGTTATCGCTCATGTTATACTTGATCTTCCAACGGATACGATAGAAGATGAGATAGGATGTGCGAAGATTCTTTCGGCTTTAAGGGTAAATGGCGTCAAGATGCATTCTCTCTACATAGTCAAAGGCACAAAAATGGGAATTGATTACCTTGAAGGAAGGCTGAAGCCATTCGGCGCCGATGAATACATAAAAAGGGCGCGTGCCTTTCTTTCATATCTCGATCCTTCAATCGTTATACACAGGATAATATCCACTCCCCCGCAAAATGCGCTTTATTCAATAGGATTAACCTATACCGATGCGAAAAAATTGATAGAGGAAGAGATGATGAAAAATTCAGAATATCAGGGAGTAAAATTCGATTACCTTAATGGAGGCAACTGGAGAAAAAAATTCGTTGAAAGGAGAAATTCAGATGGATTACGTTCAGATGGTCAAAGAATCGGTTGATTTTTTAAAGAAAAGGGTGAGATCAAACCCAAAGATTGCGATTGTCCTCGGATCCGGTCTTTCTGTCATAAAGGAAAGCCTCACTGATCAAACCAAAATAAAGTATTCTGAAATTCCGCATTTTCCCGTTTCAACGGCGCCCGGCCACGCCGGAGAGTTGATCTTCGGAAAATGGAAAGGTATCGATACGGTCCTTATGAATGGAAGATTCCATTTTTACGAAGGATATTCCATGAAGGAAGTAACGATGGCAATAAGGGTTTTCCAGATAATGGGCGTCAAATACCTTTTTCTGACGAATGCTGCCGGCGGGCTAAACCACACATTTGAGCCGGGCCATCCGATGATAATAACCGATCACATAAATTTCATGGGAGACAATCCGCTCATAGGCAAGAACATAGATGAATGGGGAGTGAGGTTCCCTGATATGTCCGAGGCTTACAACGCGGAACTCATCTCAATTGCCGAAGAGGCGGCGAAGGAATTGCTTATCCCTTATTACAAAGGCGTATACGTTGCCGTTTCAGGCCCTTCCTTTGAAACGCCGGCCGAGTTGAGAATGTTTAGACTTCTCGGAGCGGACGCTGTTGGAATGTCAACAGTGCCCGAGGTGATAGTCGCAAATCACGGAGGAATAAAGGTCCTGGCTGTCTCCGCGATAACGGACAGAGCCATACCGGAAGGATTGAAACCCCTCACCGCCGAAGAGGTTTTAGAAGTCGCAAACAAAACGGGCATTCAGATTGCAAAGATCTTTGAATCAGTCATAGAGCGCCTTGGAGAGGAATTGAAATGATAGAAGAAAGCGTTGATTTTTTAAAGTCAAAGATTGGGAAGGTCGACGTTGCGGTAATACTCGGATCCGGCCTCGGGAAACTCGCCTATGAAGTTGAAGAGGCGGTAAGAATTCCTTACTCGCAAATACCTAACTTTTTGAGATCAACGGCGCCCGGCCACGCCGGAGAACTGGTCTACGGAAAGGTAAGCGGGAAATATGTCCTTCTTATGAACGGGCGCTTTCACATGTACGAAGGTTATAAGCCCCGCGACATAGTTTATCCGGTAGAGGTCATGAAGTTAATAGGAATAAAAAAACTCATCGTCACCAATGCGGCGGGCGGAATAAAGCTTTCATTCAAACCAGGCCAACTTGTCTTCATAAAGGACATAATAAATCTTTCCTTTAGGAATCCTCTTATCGGTCCCAACGACGAAAAGATAGGGCCGAGATTTCCAGATATGTCCTCGCCGCTTTCTGCATTGTGGATCGAGAAAGCCAATAATGCGATTTACGAAAGCATGAAAGAGAGACTCGAAAGCGGCACATACGCATCGATGTTAGGTCCGAGTTATGAGACGCCGGCGGAGATAAGAATGTTAAGAAAGATAGGAGCGGACATGGTCGGAATGTCAACGGTCCCCGAAATCATAAAGGCTAACCATGTTGGAATCGAAACTCTTGGGATCTCCTGTATTACGAATATGGCTGCCGGCGTCCTTCCGCAGCCTCTTTCGGAAAAAGAAGTCCTTGACGTTGCAAACAGTGTTTCTAAGCGCTTTATATCCATTGTTAAGGTAATAATCGAGAAAACATGCTGAGGTGATACCGTGAGAGCATACGATGTGATTTTGAAAAAGAGAGATGGCCATGAACTTTCAAAAGAAGAGATAGGATTCATGGTGAATGGTTTTGTGAAGGGTGAGATTCCCGACTATCAAATGGCAGCCTTTTTGATGGCCGTCTATTTCAGGCACATGAATGCCGAAGAGAGGTACAACCTTACCGAGGTAATGGCAAGATCCGGAGATACGATAGATCTCTCCTTTATACCGGGAGTAAAGGTAGACAAGCACTCGACGGGAGGAGTCGGAGACAAGACAACGCTTGTGCTCGCCCCGATGGTTGCTTCGTGCGGTCTGCCTGTTGCGAAGATGTCTGGACGCGGTTTGGGCCATACGGGAGGAACTGTCGACAAATTAGAATCGATTCCGGGCTTCAGGACAGCCTTAAGCGAAGAAGAATTCAAGAAGTGTGTTAAGGAACATCTCATAGCCGTGGTCGGCCAGACTGCCAATTTAGCGCCGGCAGACAAAAAGATATACGCGCTCAGAGACGTTACGGCCACAGTTGACGAGATATCCTTGATATCCTCAAGCATCATGAGCAAGAAACTTGCCGCCGGTGCGGACGCGATAGTGTTAGACGTGAAGGTAGGGTCTGGAGCTTTCATGAAGGATATATCTTCGGCGACAGACCTTGCGCGCGCGATGGTGGATATAGGGAAAAGGCATGGGAAGGCCATGGTCGCGCTTATAACTGACATGGATAAACCTCTCGGATATACGGTCGGAAACGCGATAGAAGTAGAGGAGGCAATAGAGACACTTAAGGGAAAAGGTCCCGATGATCTCGAAGAACTGTGCATCGAACTTGGAGCCCAGATGCTCAAACTTGGAAAGATAAGCGATAACCTTTCTCAGGCGAGAGAGATGCTCAAAAACTCTATAAAGTCAGGGAAAGCCCTTGAGAAGATGCGCGAGATGATAATGGCGCAGGGAGGAGATCCGCGCGTTGTCGATGACACGTCTTTGCTTGGGATATCGAAGAAAACGTACGATTTAAGATGCGAAAGTTCCGGGTATGTAGGTGGAATGGACGCGGAGAAGATAGGAATAGCCTCGATGAAATTGGGTGCAGGCCGCGAGAAGAAAGAAGATGTGATAGATCTGTCTGTGGGGATCCGACTGAGAAAGAAGACAGGAGATGAGGTGAAGCACTCAGATGTGCTTTGCACGCTTTATTACAATTCCGAAGAAAAGCTTCAGGAGGCAATAAAACTCGTTAAGGAATCTTACAAAATCTCAAAATCCAGACCAAAAAAGGTGGAGATAGTGCACGGTGTCGTTGATTAAAGGGTTCGCTTTGTTTTTTATACTCTTTCCGGTATTCTTGTTCGCCTCGTCTCTTTACGTTGTCGATGGGCAGAATATCACGAAAGTTTCGGATATAATTTACTGGAAAGGCACTCCGTTTGTTCAACTTAAAAAAGTCGCGGATTTTTGGAATATGAAATGGTCTGTAAAGGGTAATATGGGCGTTGTGGAGTGGAATCAAAATTTTGTATCTTTCAATGCGTCAAGCGGAGAAGGACTCTATGATGCCATTTACGCGCTTTCAAATGCCGCGAGCAATGCTCAGAATCCTCTCATATCGGTTGAAAGCCTTTCACTTCTGCTTGGTGCCGGCTACACTCAAGAGACAGATGGCATCTTCATAATAAAAAGACCTCCGGCACTCGAGATAAATGGCGCGATACTTTACGGTCACCAGTTCACGATCTTTTTCAATACAATTCCTCCGGACGGAATCATTAAAGTTTCCCGTAGCGGGATTCTAACAGACATAAAGATCTTTCCCGTAAAATTTTCTCCTGATTACATCCATCCAGACTCTCCTCTTGTCGTTGAGAAAGATGGAAAGTTTTCCGTCGAATATCTTGTAACTTTTTATTCTACACTGACCGTGAAAACATCCACAGGTACGCCAACGCTGCCTGTTCAGAATGCGGAAAGAATAGACTTTGGAAATGGACTCGTGTACAAAACAGCCATCTCGACATTGCTTTCTGGAAAGAGCGTGCATTTGAAGATGATCGAAATTCCTCCGTCGGCCAATTTGAAGATTAACTATTCCGGCGCGAATTCGATGATTTCTTTGGCTGGAAATAACAGTTTGGCCGTTGTGGGGTTTAAATCGTCCACTCCGTTGATATACGCGAATAATCGCCTATACGGTGTGCCATCTAATGGATCCCCTATTTTGACATGGAATGGACAAAAATTTGATATAATTGAAACAGATCAGGTCATAACGGTTAACATAGGAAACATTCCATTTGTAATAGACGGAGTAAATTCAAATTCTGGTAACGTGATCCTTTACACGCCGGGACAGGAGGTTTTCGATTCTTCAAACAGGCTCTACGTTCAGATAAAAGATGGTCGGGTTATATCGACAGATTATATTCCAAGATCGAATTATTATGTGCTCTCTATAAATAAAAGTTCTACTATTTTCTGGAATGACGTAAAGACAGGACAAATGGTGAATTTTTTTGTACCATTTTACATAAAGAGTTCTGTTTTTACGCTTCAGGGCAAAATCATGATGATTCAAGATTCGTCTAAAATGCCTTTGCTGAATTCGATTTATTCGAAGGATTTTTACGTCGTTGCAACTAAGAATGGGAAACTTTATTTCATCTACATTCAGGGAGAACAGGATCTTGGAACTGTTTCGGACATTCTTTTAAACATGGACTTTTCAAATGCTTTCTATCTTGGTCGGGATATATTTATGATTGTTGATGGAAAGGTCGTCAATGGCAATCTTGGTGTCGGTCTATTCTGGATTGAAATCGATAAAACAACTGGAGGTGTTGACAGGTGATCGCTGTCGAGAAGAAAAGAGTCATTGCATTCATAGGTCATAACGGAAGTGGGAAGACAACCCTGTGTGAGTCTATACTTTTCAACAATAAAATTACAGAAAGAATGGGAAGTGTAGATCAGGGAAATACCGTCATGGATTTTGATCCCGTTGAAATTGAAAGAAAAACGAGTATCAACGCGTCAATCGCCACTTTTGAAAAGGAAGGGTACAGGTACTTTTTGATCGATACGCCTGGATTTTCCGATTTCATAGGCGAAGTAATACTTACAACACTTGTTGCCGATAACGTGTGCTCGGTTTTGGATTCGGCAAGTGGCGTCGAGGTCCAGACGGAAAAGACATGGAGAATTGCCCAGGATTACAAAAAACCAATGATGATCTTTGTAAATGGCATAGATAAAGAATTTTCCAATTTCGATAAAACCGTTGAACAGTCCAAAAAACTCGCGAAGAAAAATGTTGCCGTTATAAACTTTCCGCTTGAAGAGGGGCTGAAGGTTAAAGGTATCGTTGACGTTATATCCCAGAAAGCCTATCTTTATTCGGGTGATAAGGTATCTGTCTCTGAAATACCGTCCGATTTAAAAGAAAAAGTCGAAAAGTACAGAACTGAATTGATCGAGGCAGCCGTCGAACAGGACGAAGGCCTTATGGAAAAGTACCTTTCAGATCAGCCGATAGACAATGCCGATCTCCTTAAAGCCCTTTCAAAAGGGTATAGAGAAAATCAGATTGTGCCGGTCTTTTGCGGATCGGCGGTAAAAAGAATGGGAATAAACGAATTCATGGAAGGCCTTCAGAAATTTGGCGCATCCCCTCTCGACGTTCCTCTGAAATTGGAAGGTGCAGACATAAAGCCAGATGTGGCGGGTCCTTTTGCCGCTTTGATCTTCAAAGTCACAGTCGATCCTTTCATAGGAAAACTGACATACGTCAAAGTCTTAAGAGGCCAAATAAAGGCCGGAGACACTATATACAACGGCACAACGCAATCAAGTGAAAGGATAAACCATCTTTACGTGCCATTTGGAAAGAAGCAGAATGAAGTGCCAGAACTCACCGTCGGAGACATAGGGGCGGTGCCGAAACTCAAAGACAGCAAGGTTGGAGACTTCTTAAGCGATACCGCAAATCAGATAAGCGTTAAAAAGATATACCAGTTCCCAGATCCGATGATATCTAAATCCGTAAAGGCCAAAAACGCGGCCGAAATAGACAAGATAACGAATGGCCTTACGAGACTCGCGGAATCAGATCCGACCTTCCACGTGGAATTCAATCCGGAGACTTCCGAAATAGTCATATCGGGAATAGGAAATGTTCATCTTGAGGCTACCCTTGAGAAATTGAAGAAGAACTTTGGAGTTGAGGTCGAACTTGGAAAGCCAAAGATAGCGTATCGCGAAACGATAACGAAAAAATCTAATGCCGAATACAAACACAAAAAGCAGACCGGAGGTCACGGCCAGTACGGCCACGTCAAAATAGAACTCGAGCCGCTCGAGAGAGGAAAGGGATTCGAATTCGTTGACAAGATCTTCGGCGGCGCCATACCAAAGAATTTCATTCCTTCCGTTGAAAAGGGTATAAGAGAGGCCCTAAAGGCGGGAGTGCTTGGCGGATATCCTGTTGACGACGTAAGGGTAATCCTGTACGACGGATCCTACCATGAGGTTGACTCTTCGGATATAGCCTTCCAGATAGCGGCTATTCAGGCATTCAAGATAGGAATGCAAAATGGCAATCCAACGCTTTTAGAGCCCATAATGAGCGTTGAGATTTACGTGCCGGACAGGTACGCTGGAGACATAATGGGAGACGTTAACTCGATGCGCGGAAGAATTCAGGGAATGGAATCCGTTGAAAATGGGTATCAGGTCATAAAAGCCGAAATTCCTCTTGCTGAGGTGCTTGACTTCTCTTCTAAATTGAATTCGATGACGAGCGGCCAGGGATATTTCACCATGAAATTTTCGAGATACGAAGAGGTGCCGAGGAACCTTCAGGACAAGATAATTCAGGAAAGGAAGGCCGAACTGGCGGCAAACAAATAAGGCAGGTTTTTCCTGCCTTACATGGTGGAGCCGATGGGATTTGAACCCACGACCTCTTCCTTGCGAAGGAAGCGCGCTCCCAACTGCGCCACGACCCCGGATACTTTCTTAGTTTATCATATAAGATCGCTAACGGTCAAGATTCGGAATGCATTTTAAGAAGGGAGAGATCAAATTGAAAATTCATTACAAGGCAAGAAATATCGAAATAAGTGACGCGATGAAAAACTACTTTGAGAAAAAAGTCGAAAAAATAGAGAGAATAATAGACGATCCTTCGGCCGACATAGAAGTAAAGTTTGAAAAAGAACGCGAAAGTAGCATTGTAGAGGCGACCCTGAAACTTAGATCGATAATAATAAGGGCCAAAGAAACGACAACTGATTTTTACGCCTCAATCGACGGTTGCATCGATACAATAGAAAAAAGATTCAAAAGGCTCAAGGAAAGGTACACAACTCTCAAGAGAGAAAAGGTTCAGCCTCCGGTAAAGGAAGTTGAGGAGGAAGAACAGAAGATCGTCAAAGTTAAAAAATTTGTTCTGTCTCCGATAGATGTCAATGAAGCGATTGTCGAGATGGAAATGCTCGGCCACCAGTTTTTCGTTTTTAGAAATGTCGAGGATGGCCAGATAAATGTGCTCTACAAAAGAGAAGACGGGAATTACGGTCTGATAATTCCTCAATAAGCATGTCCGAATACTTGTATTTAGGGGTTAAGTTGATCGAACACAAAAAAGCAAATTTGAAATTTGGCTAAAATAGGATATATTCTCAGATTAACGATGTTTAAGAGCAAATAAGCGTATAAAGCGCGCGTTTGCTCTTTTTTTCTATGATATTTAGCGTTTTTACAGTAATAAAGGATATTTGACAACTTTCAAATTTTGTTGTATATTTAAGCAATACGTGAAGTATGCTTGATTTTAGCGATAATTATGGAAATTTCCAACATCCGATGAAAGGGGGAACAACATGAACAAGAAGGAACTGATCGATAAGGTAGCGGAAGAGACGGGATATCACAAGAAAGAGATCAAAGACGTAGTCGAGGGAGTTCTTACCAGCATAACAAAAGCGCTCGCCGATGGTGAAAAAGTTCAACTTGTAGGATTTGGGACATTTGAAGTTGTCAAGAGATCTGCTCGCGAGGGCAGAAATCCTCAGACTGGCAAGAAGATAAAGATCTCCGAAAGAAAAGTTCCGAAATTCCGTCCCGGAAAAGCGTTCAAGGAAGAAGTGAAATGAAAAACGCGCC
>PNIW01000092.1 GCA_002878315.1 Mesoaciditoga sp.
TATCTCGATTAGAGTTATGAGATTCATGGCAAAAGGATAAGAAAAAAATGCTTGTGTTAGAGATTGAATTTCGCAACATCCATGAAGATGCCTCCCTGGATTGGTGATGTGTTTACACACTCAGTAACATTTTACCAAATCAGGTGGCATCTTCATTTATTTCAATTCGAGAATTGATTTTCAAAGACCTTGTTCATTAACTTTTGATGAAAATGGGACACTTTCAGGCCATGGTGTTAAACTTTGAAATGTCAAATTTGCCGGAATGTATTCTGATTCGAAGGAAAAGCCTTCTAAAAAAATGATTTTTGCCAACAGAAATCCAAAATGGTTTGTTTGAAAATTTAAAGTCTTGAAATTTGAATCTTTAGTAATTTGAGAAGTTTCTGCTGTCTATTATCTGGATGAAGGCATGAGAATCTTCTCCGATTGAAATTCCGGGTATGACGGCAAAAGCATAGTCTTTTTGAGAAGATGTGTTTTTAAAGTACCAACCCTCGAAAAATTTATTTTTGTTTTTGCCATGAAAGTTTTGAAGCTTCCATATATTCATGATTTTGTTCCTTTCATATGATCTAAAACCTTCATAAGCCTTATCCTGTTGTATCTTTGGGCAAAAATGCACGGGCAGTTCATAAAAAACGTGTATATTATCATTATTATGTCTCCGAAAAGCGGGTTGAAAAGGAAAAAAATTATCAAAAAGGGAAGATGGATAAGATGAACAAATTCTGCCCTTCTCGTTTCTATTATGAATTTTTGGATGTACCCTTCTTCTAAACTTGCAAGTTTTTTCTTTGGAAAACCATTTCTGTCAACAAACCTTGCACCGTCCGGCAATATATTCTTCCATTTTTTTATTCCCAAAAAGTTGTACATTTTCCCTTCCATCTCTATCACGCTTTTTTTGTAAGGCCACACGTCTTTTTCAAAGTACTTAGACGGAATTCTTGCACCTACGTATCCTATTATTATGTGTATCAAAGGCCAAAGAGAGAAATCGAGTATCATGGTCAGAGTTTGGTTCAATTCGAAGATTTTCAAGAAATACCTCCCGTCTTTATTTTTCTTCCTTTCCAATCAACATTTCTGAATAAGAAGGTCCTTATCAAAGAATAAACGAAGATAAAAACGAAAAAGAAAACGTGCACGGGAAAGAATAAAGCGCTTATCACTCCGAAATTTCCGACTCTTCGAGAAAAAATGTAAAACTGGAAAGCATAGACGGCATACAAAAAAGCGTAAAAGGCAAGCGAAATTTTATTCATGTAAATTATGATATTCATGTAACCGCTTATCCATAAAAAGATCATCAGAAAAAACAAAGGATTCGATCTCGATGCGCCAGTTGCAAAATTTTTTGTCCATCCTTCAACGAGGGACTTTAAACTTTCGGGATACATTCTAAAAGTTATTAGTTTTCCGCCTAAAAAGTTATGAACGGGCAAAGCACTTTTCATAAAAGATTTCGCGATCGCGACATCATCGACGACGGAGTTCTTTATCTTTTCGTGACCGCCTGACGTCTCGTAATCTTTTCTCGAGCACACCAGACAGGGTCCGAACGAACCTATCGGCTTCAATTCGAACCCAATCGCGGAAAATTCTTTCATGGACATCACGGCGATGATGTTGAACATGGCCGATAATTTTTCATGGACTCTCACGGCATTGTGCCATGGCTGGGTCGAGATGAGGCCTCCGTATTTTTGATGAACTTTCAAAAGACTTTTTACCGCGTTCTTCGAAAGTGTGACATCCGCATCAAGAAAGATGAGTATATCTCCCGTTGAAAATTTGTAACCGTTCCAGCAGGCATTGGATTTACCGATCCAGCCATCCGGCAAATCTTTCAACTCAAGCACGCTAACTCCAAAACTTTTTGCGATGGAGGCCGTTTTGTCGGACGATTGATCGTCCACGACTATTATTTCGTCTATTTGGATGCTTTGATTTTTGAGAGATTCAAGCAGATTTCCTATGTTTTTTTCTTCGTTTCGTGCCGGAATTATGATCGATATCTTTTTATCTTTATCGAAATCGTAAGATTCCTGAATTTCATTTCTCCTCCAAAAGAGAAAAAAGCCCAACATCCATTGCAAAAGTATGATGATATTCATATCAGAAAAGCGTAAATCCATGTAAAGACAAAGGTCGTGATCGCACAACTTGCGAAATTGACGAAATCGTTGTTGATAAAAGAAAAGCCATAGTAGATTTTGTTTTCTTTTCCATTCCAGAATCTTCTCTCGACAATCAATCCGTCTTCCGTCATGTATTTAACTTCAAAGAGCGCGCCGATGATCGAATCTATTATCGATCCGGCAAATCCGGCTATTCCTATTAGAATGAAAAGTTCCCAACTTTTTTGTGGATTGCCTTCAAAGATCGAAAACACGCCGCTTATTATAAAAGCACCGATCAACGATGCCAAAAATCCAATTGTACTTACCCCTCCCGAAAGGCCAGGTTTTAGAGTTTTGAAATTTATTATCGAAATTGGTTCTCTTCGACTCAAAACTCCTATCTCACTTCCCCATGTATCCGAATTCGATTCGGCAAATGAGATTGCAGTTGCGATAAGAAATAGATCATTCTTTGTTAAAAAGTAAAGGATCGTTGCCACCATTCCCACTCCGCCGTTTGCAAGCACCTGAAGGTAATCCCTCTGGCCGCCCTTTTCATTTATCTGCTGTAATGCAGTCTTTTTTCTGCCGCCTATCTTGCTGACAATCGAGGCGGATACGAAAAAGGCCATTAAAAGAAGGTATGAAAGCCAGTTTATCATGAGTATGACGGAACCGACCGCAAAACCGGCAAGAAACCCCGTTTTATCGACGGCATTTTTTCTGTAAGAGAACAATGCTGCAAAGAAGTTTACGATTATTGCCAAAAATGGAAACATATTCGAATTGACGAATAAAAACGCAAGGAGAGCGGTTAAAATTGGAACGGTAAGGTTATCTATCCCAAGCGGAGTTATCATCTCTATTATCGTAGCCATAACGGCAATTTCGAATGAAAAAAGCATTGCTTGTCCCATACCAAAGTTTTGCAAGAACAGAAAGGAAATTAAAAAAGTGGCACCAAACATAACCGTCGATCCTTCAAGAGATTTGGTGTCAAAGATTTTTATTTTGATCTTTCCGAAAGGTTTGCCTATCAATCCGGCAAGGCCGTCACCGTAACCCATAGTAAGAATTCCTATTCCCGCGGCGTAGAAAGGAATGATCCTGTAATAGGAGAGCAGAACAAGGACCAAAAGGGAAATTGGGAAATAAACTGTTCCAACGTTTGATTTTTCTTCTATTTCCATTCCTTTGAAAATATCATGTCTGTAAGAGATGTAATTTATTATTATAAAAGATATAGGGCCTATCGAGGCTATAAGAGGGTCTTTCATCGTTGATATGGCTATGAACCACCAGTTTGAAACGCCTATATGGACGATCTTTCTCGTGACGTAATCGGAAAGATGAAAAAACTTGTTCAAAATACCCGAAAGAATTATGAAGGAAAATACAAACGCGTAAGAAATCAACAATCCCCAGTATTGATTCATTTATCCTCCAATACTCAATCTTTAATATATATCGAGAATTAAGAAAAATATCGATTGAACGATTATGTATATCCACGGCAAATTGCTTTTGAATTTTACGTTTTTTAAAGACAGAGAAAACAAAAAAGATATTACAAACCATGCAATGTAATTTTGAACCGGAACTGAACCGTTCCACTTCCAGAAAGAAAATGCAATTGCCGACGGTTCCATCAAAATATCAAAAATGACCGCAAATATCGCCGCACTCAAAGATCTAAAAAGGAAATTTCTCACTTTCAAAACGTTCGATGAGAAATAATTCCAGGAAAAGACGACTACAACCCAATTCAAACCTATCAAAAACGGCACACCGTAAATTCCGAGACCGAGCACATTTCCGTAAGAATACCGCCCAAAGATGATTCCTGTCTTTACACCCAAAATTTCTATAAAAAGGCCTGCAAGGAAAATGTATACGTACAAAGGAATGATTTTCTTTCCGTTATCGACGAAAATTTTGAAAAGTATCACAAGTCCGAACAAAAAGAGTATGTAAGGGGTTAGCAAGATTATAACAGGCCTTATCAAAATAAAGCCTATGACGCCGACCAAATAAATGCTTATTATGGATCTTAAAACGCTTTTGTCTTCTAAAATGTCATTTAGGTAAGACAACCCTGAAACCCACCCTTGAAATTATCCTGAACTTCGAAGGCTTTAACTTTTTCTTGAAAACCGTGAAAGGATCTTTACTTATCTTATCGGCAGTCCATCTGTACATGTCCGCGGCTGCCATTATCGGTATCCTATATCTTACAGGTATATAACCGAATCCTTTCCTTGCTATATCATCCCAGACTTCATACCTTTTCACGTTAAGCAAAATGAATTCTTCAAATGCCAATTTATCGGCAAATGGATCATCGTAGATCCGCTCATCAAAATTTTCAATCGGAAGATACCTTCGTCCAAGTTTTTTGTCCTCATCGATGTCTCTGACAAAATTTATGTACTGAAAAGCCCTGCCGAGCATTCTTGCATAGTAAAAGGAATCTTCTTTAAGATCCATTATTCTTGCCATGAAAAGCCCTATAACCTCGGCCGATCCGTATATGTAATCGAGAGTTTCGGAAAGTGTCGAATACTTTTTCTTGAAGATATCCATTTCCATAGATTTAAAAAAAGCCTCGATCCAATCGGGGTTAAATTTTTTTTCAAATGAAAGTTGAATAAAATCATTTATGACTTTGTCTTCAGAATGTCCGACTTTAAAACTTTCTCTGTAAATTCGGACAAAATCGTTGAACTCTTTTACCTTTTGAGGAATGGAATCGACGTAATCATCTGCAATTCTAACAAAAGCATAAAGTCTAAAAACATCTTTTCTCACTTCGGCCGGGAAAAAGAGACTCGAATTGAAAAAGGTTTTGCTTCCGCTTTTAAAGATTTTCTTTTGAAGATCTACGTCGTTGGACATTTCCTTTTCCCCATCACAAGGTTGGCCGCAAGTTGGCCCGATATCAAAACCATGGGCACTCCGACTCCCGGCTGTGTCATCTGACCTGCATAGAAAAGATTATCCACTTTTTTGTTTATCAAAAGAGGCCTGAAAGCCGCAGATTGATTCAAAGTATGGGCAAGGCCTAGTGCTGTACCTTTGTACGCGTTGAACATTTTTTGACAATCGCTTACCGTGCACATGTTTTCATACTCTATATGACTTTCTATATCTTCTCCGGTTATTTCTTTGAAATTTTGCAATATCTTTGATCTAAAAGAAAGCCTTTTTTCCAAATGATCATCAAGACCGGGAGCGATTGGAACGAGAAAGAAAACAACTTCTTTTCCGCTTTCGGCGATGGTCGGATCGCTTTTTGAAGGAGTTCCTATGTAATAAGAAGGGCTTTCGGGCCATTTCGGATCTTTGAAGATGGAATCAAAATGCTTCTCCCAGTCCTGATCGAAGTACAGCGTATGGTGAAGTAAACTATCCACTTTTTTATCAAGACCGAAACAAAATTTGAACATGGAAGGACCAAAGACCTTCTTTTCCCAGTATTTCATATCGTAATTTCTGTATTCGGGATCCAACAATTCCATTTCCGTGTGCATATAGTCGGAATTCGCGATGACGAAATCCGCTTCAAAGAAATCGGATTCTGTTTTTACGCCAATTGCCTTTCCATCCTTAACGTCTATAGAAATGACCCTTTGCCTTGTAAGATACTTTGCACCTAAACTCTTTCCGAGTTTTACTAACGCATTCGCAACCTCTCCGAACCCGCCGATTGGGTACCATATGCCTTTGATCATGTCAGCGTAAGAAAGAATGGTATACAGAGAAGGAGTGAAGTAAGGGCTGTTGCCCAAAAAGACAGAATGGTATTCTAAAAGTTGCCTTGATCTTTTATCTTTGAAATATTTTTTGATGAAATCGTCCAAATTGGAAAAGATATCGAATTTCATACCCGCGAAGATCGTTCTTAAAGATAAGAAATCGAAGATCGTCCTGTAATCTTTGTATATGAACTGATCCATTGCGATTTGATACTTCATGCCGGCCTGTTCTATATATCTTTTTAGACTTTCACCGCCGTTTTTCTCTATTTTTTCGAATACATCGTAATTTTTTTCGACATCCGAGTGAATATCCACGTAATCTTTATTGCCAAAATACACCCTGTAACTTGGATCGAGCCTTACGAGTTTATAAAAATCGGATACTTTTTTGCCGAACAGAGAAAAATAATTCTCAAAAACTTCCGGCATCAAATACCATGAAGGACCCGCATCAACCGTGAAACCTTTATCTTTAAAAACTCTTATTCTTCCGCCAAAATATGCGTTTTTCTCAAGGACTGTAACATCGAAGCCTTCCTTTGCAAGCAAAGCGGCCGCGCTGAGACCTCCTATACCGCTACCTATTACCACAACGTTTTTAGTCATATTGGTTGGCATCTCCATTAATACTTTGCATTCGTTATTATTCTAACAGAAAATAATTATCAATGTCAAATAAGAAATCGCCTTTAATAAAAATATTTGGAAATATAAAATCAACATATTTTTATTGGTATAATACCTTTGTCTGACATTCAAGGAGGTGTTCAAGTTGAGGAGATACTTGCTAACACTGTTCGTTTTGCTTGTAATTGCCGCAAGTGTTATCTTTGCATCTGTCTTTCCTTCGCTTTCGGCTGGCAAAACGGCTGCAGATTTTGGAGCACAGACGGTCCTGATAATTCATTATCATCGCTACGATGGAAATTACGCGGGGTGGAATCTGTGGGTATGGCCTTACAAACCGGAAAGTTTAGCAGGTTCGGCATATCAATTTACAGGAGAGGACAGTTACGGACCTTACGCGATAATAAAATTCAATCAAAAGTACACCCAACTGGGTTTCATAGTAAGGCTAAATGACTGGCAGGCAAAGGATGTTTCGGAAGACAGGCACGTTGTCATACCCTCTTCGGGCGTGGCAGAAATTTGGGTTTTGGAGGGACAATATGAGTGGTACACCAATCCTAAAGATATTGACATATCACCAAGAGCCATGGGCGCCTTTTTAAATTCTCTGAACAAAATAGATCTTTATCTTACCAATCCGATAGAAACCAAAAACTGGAAGGACAATGTATTTTTTACAGTCGGTGGAAAAGAATGGCCTATATCTGACGTTGAACCTGCCATCCCGGGAGAGATCTCCAAAACATCTTACATAGAAATAACTCTAAAATCCTCCCTTTCAACCTATGATGTTGCAAAGCCCATGATCGTGGAGATAAAGGGATTTCAATCTGCTATGGTTTACGCTTACAAAGCCTTAAACGATCCAAAGTTTTATTACTCAGGCCAATTAGGCCCTATTTACACACCGGCCGAGACAACCTTCAAGGTATGGTCTCCAGTCTCTGAATGGGCAAAGGTTTTGCTTTACAAAACTGCCGATGCAACATTACCTTATGAAACTTACGATATGTCGAGAAACGCGCAAGGAGTATGGAGCGCCACAGTTAAAGGAAATCTCAACGGCGTGTATTATCTATACGAATTTTACTCATACAATCAGGAAAGGATAACGCCAGATATAAATTGTTATGCAGCCGATATGTACAACAGAAAGTCGATGGTCGTAGATCTCGCTAACACAAATCCTCCTAACTGGTCAAAGGACATTTCTCCATCTCTTGCCCACAGAGTTGATGCCATAATATACGAATTAGATGTGAGAGATTTTTCAGTCGATCCCAATTCTGGAATACCTGCCAAATACCGTGGAAAATATCTTGCTTTCACGGCGATGGGCACGACTTACAACGGAATTCCAACCGGAATAGATCATCTTAAAGCACTCGGCATAACTGATGTCCAGATAATGCCGATACAGGATTTCTGGAATGAGCCTTTCGATCAATACAACTGGGGATATATAACCTACCTATTCAACGTTCCGGAGGCTCAATATTCAACAGATCCTCAAAATCCTGAAAACACAATAGAGCAGGTAAAGGAAATGATTCAGTCTCTTCACAAAAACGGGATTGGCGTCATCATGGACGTTGTATACAACCATACATCCGGCATAGGGAAAAATTCTCCGTTCGACCAAACTGTACCTTACTATTACTACAGGGTGGACAAAAAGGGATCTTATCTTAATCAGTCGGGTGTTGGAAACACAATAGCGACTGAAAATACGATGTCAAGAAAATACATACTTGATTCTTTGAAATACTGGGTAAAGGAATACCACGTTAATGGATTTAGATTTGATCTTCTCGGCCTTTTTGATAAGCAAACCGTCAAAGAAATAGTGGATCAATTGCACGCGATCGACCCACAGATTCTGCTTTATGGTGAACCATGGGGAGGATGGGGAGTTACGCCTCTCTTTGGAAAGGGAGATCAAAAGGGCATGAAAATAGCCGTTTTCAACGATGATTTCAGAGATGCATTGATTGGAAGTGTTTTCGATATAACGGCTAAAGGATTTATAGAAGGCGCGAACAAAAACGTACTTGTCCAGCGAGGCGTAGTTGGAGAAATTCCTTACTCTCAGGTTATATCTGGTTTTACTGAAAAGCCCGGAGAGACGATAAATTACGTCACATGCCATGATAATTACACGCTCTGGGACAAAATAAGCGGGGCCGCAACAAACTGGACTGTCGAGCAAAAAGAAGCCGCGGATAAACTTGCAAACGGGATAATTTTAACATCGCAGGGAATACCTTTCATTGCGGGAGGAGAGGAATTTGCGAGGACAAAGGGAGGAAATGGAAATAGTTACGACGCCGGAGATGCAGTCAACCAGTTTGATTGGTCGAGACTCGAGACCTTCAAATCTCTTGATCAATATTATCAGGGATTAATAGCATTGAGAAAAGCGCATCCTGCCTTTAGGATGTATACGTCTGATCAGATAAAATCCTCTATAACATTTTTCCCGGTGCAATACAAACAGGTAACTCAATATCTTAGAATGCCAATGGCATTTGTTGCTTACGAAATTCACGGAAGTCCAAATGGTGATACGTGGAAAAACATAATCGTTATTTACAACGGAGAGACATCGAATGTCAAATTCACATTGCCAGACGGCAAATGGGATCTCGTAGTGGACCAAAATCATGCGGGGGTAAATACAATAAACATTCTCTCAGGAGAGATAGAAATTCCACCGACAACTATGTACGTCCTGCATCAATGACAAAATTACAATAACCGCCCTTC
>PNIW01000074.1 GCA_002878315.1 Mesoaciditoga sp.
GAAGGTAAAACCCCAGCCTTACATAGAAGCCATAAAGGCGCTTGGAGCGAGTAAAACAAGGATAATATCTATCCATGTCACTCCGATGTGTGTCTCGCCGGTCCTTGTTCAACTTACCTTAAGAATGGGTACTGTCATTTTGACGGCCGCAAGTCTGGGCTTTCTTGGTCTTGGAGTCAGACCGCCTCTTCCCGAGTGGGGTGCCATGGTCAGCGATGGAAGAAGTTTTTTGCTCGATCAATGGTGGATCTCGACCTTTCCCGGCATTGCAATAGCCATAGTCGTGCTGGGATTTAATCTTCTCGGCGATGGCTTAAGAGACATAATGGATCCGAGGTTAAGAAGATGAACGGCGCACTCTTGACGGTAAAAAATTTAAAGGTTGTATTTCACACCTATAGAGGAACAGTCCATGCTCTTGATCACGTCAATTTTACAGTCTTAAAAAATGAGAGATTTGGAATAATAGGAGAGACCGGGTGTGGGAAGTCAGTCACCTCTCTCGCGATAATGAGGCTTATCGAGCAACCCGGCGAGATCGTCGAAGGTGAGATCATCTTTGACGGAAAAGACCTCGTTAAAACACAGGAGAATGCCTTGAATACAATACGGGGAAGGGAGATATCCATGATCTTTCAGGAACCTTTGTCTTCACTTAACCCTGTAATGAAGGTTGGATTTCAAATAGGAGAAAGCATAGCAAGAATAAAAAATACATCTATAAAAGCCTGCAAAAACGATATTGCCGAAGTATTAAGAGCCGTCGATCTTGATCCAGATAGAGTTGCAAATCTTTACCCCCATGAATTAAGCGGTGGAATGGCGCAGAGAATAATGATAGCAATGGCACTTTCATCAAAGCCAAAATTACTGATAGCCGATGAGCCAACATCTGCGCTTGACGTTACAATTCAGGCACAGATAATGAATTTGCTTGACGATCTTGTCTCTAAGATGAATAACACGGTTATCCTCATAACACACGATCTCGGCGTTGCAGCACAATTTTGCGATAAGATCATGATAATGTACGCGGGAACCGCTGTCGAACAGGCAAAAACAGAAGAACTTTTTGCAAATCCACTTCATCCGTACACGAAAGGATTGCTAAAGGCAATTCCAAGGGTGGGAAATAGAGATAGACTTACCGGCATACCGGGAAGCGTTCCGGATCTTGTCAATCCTCCGTCCGGTTGTAGATTCCATCCGAGATGTCCAAATGCGATGAAGATATGTAGTTCACAAAAGCCTGCTTTGATGGAAATAAATCCAGGACATCTGGTAGCGTGCCATCTTTACGGTGATGAAAATGGATGAAATTTTGATCGAAATTCAAAATTTAAAAAAATACTTTCCTCTCAAAAGAGGCATTTTCTCAAAAGGACTATACGTTCACGCTGTTGATGATGTAAGTATACAAATACCGCCGAGAAGGATCTTTTCAATAGTCGGGGAATCGGGCAGCGGAAAGACAACATTTGGCCGGACAATTCTCAGGTTAATAGAGCCAACTTCGGGGAAAATAATTTACAAAGGCCGGAATATAATGAATTTAAATCAAAAAGAGATGATGACGTTCAGAAAAAAGATGCAGATCGTCTTTCAGGATCCCTATAATTCACTTCACCCGCGCAGACTTGTAAAAGACATAATCGGAGAGGGACTTTCCATCCACGAAAAAATTTCTTCAGGTCAGATCTTAGAAAGGGTAAAAGAAATTTTAAAAAAAGTTGGACTGAATGAAGATCATATGTTTCGTTATCCCCACGAATTCAGTGGTGGACAAAGGCAAAGAATAGCCATGGCAAGGGCCCTAATACTTAATCCAGAATTCATAGTGCTCGATGAGCCGACCTCTGCACTCGATGTTTCAGTTCAGGCAACTATAGTCGATCTTTTGATCGAACTTAAGAACACCTTCTCGCTTACCTACCTTTTCATAACTCACAATCTTGCCGTGGTTGATTATATTTCTGATTTCGTTGCGGTCATGTATCTCGGACAGATAGTCGAAATGGGATCAAAGGACGACATCTTCAACTCTCCATCTCATCCATACACCTACGCGCTTTTGAGTGCGATTCCAGATCCAGATCCAAAGAAAAAAAGATCGAGAACAATTCCAAGAGGCGAGATACCAAGCGCCGTTAATCCACCCGAAGGATGTAGATTTCACCCGAGGTGCCCTTACGCAAAAGAGATCTGCAAAAGATCGGAGCCTGAGATTGTTGAGGTATCAAAAGGTCATCTTGTAAAATGTCATTTTCCGCTAAGATAATCGTTTTTCATATCAATCATACCTGCCATACCCCAAAATCTCGGGAGAAGATATTCTAAACCTTCAGATTTTCTTTCCCTAAGCCATAACTTCGAGTAAATGTTTGAAAGGAATATGAAATCTGATGTTCGCGCTTTGTTATTCATCACGGCAATGGCGGTCTCGATCATTTGCTTTAAGAATTCAAGATCATCAGGAAGGATTATATCTTTTGTCTGATCGAGCACCATTTCGAATTCATCTTTTATCTTCCGATCTTCATCTTTGATTTTATAAAGAGGGTAAAGTTCTCCAAAGAGTACACGCTTAAGTGTAATGGTTGAAATCTGAGAATTGCCAAAGATTTTTCTAACGTTCGTTATCTTTTCATCCTCACCCGTAAGAGCCATCCATTTCTCTTCCCATCTTCCATTCCCTTCGGCGATTTCCATCGTTGCTAAGATCAAAGGATTTAGAAATGAGAAAAGACATTCCTGACCGTCGTCTCCCCATGAAGTTACCATGAAGCCCGGAAGATTTTCGTCTCTTGCAGCATCTATGAAGTTTTTAACATTTGTGATGGCAGTCTTAAAATCCGGATAAAATGTATTCCAGTCTGAAAGGCCTGGACATGCGATTTGAGACGTTTTCCTTCCTCCGAAGGAATTTATCTTGTTTTTAAAAAATGATTTTTTGTTCGGAGAATAATCCCAGTTTGCAATGATCGCTTTATCCCAGATCCTACTTTTCAAGACTTCCTGCCATTTTTGGCTCTCGGCTTTGCTCAGGTACATTCCCGTCAGCATGTCTCCCCACATCATGGGCATCTTATCGTGGGATTTTACAACCTTTATCATGCGATCGTAATGAGACTCGTACAATTTGTGGCCCTGAAATTCCCAGTTTTTGTTCAAACTTTTCCCCCGTCCTAAAGCCCACGTTTCATCTCCGCCTATATGGATGTATTTTGAGGGAAAAAATTCAACGACCTCTTCCAATAATTTTATTGCAAAATCAGATGCCGCTTTGTTCGAAAGATCAAGGCATCCTTCTGAAGGCCTATGCCATTCGCTGAATTCACGATACTTTGGAAGCGATAGTATATGTTCCATATGACCTGTTAATTCTAAAGAAGGAAAGACCTCTATACCCAAAGATCTGCCATAATCTATGATCTCTTTAACCTCATCCTCCGTTAATCTTCCTCTATGCTTTCCTATCTCTGGATCGATCTTCCATGGAAAAAGATCCTCGAAATATATCGCAAAGTAATTGTATTTTGCTAAAAACAACCATCTAAGCAATGACTTAAAGGTATCTAAATTCGGCACTCCTCCCCGTGCTATGTCGAGATGGTATCCCCGAAATTTGAATTTGAATGATTCTTCAATCTCGATTTCGGGAAGCATGTTTTTGGACTGACGCACAATCTGGATCAAAGTGGCGTAAGAGGTGAAATCGTCTCCCCAGGTCTGGACCTTACCGTCGGTTATCTTCAAGCCATTTCCGGCCTTTTTAATCTTTTCTATCTTCCATTTTCCATCCCTTATTCCAAATTCTTTTTTCAAAAATACTGGCAAATTCGAGAATCCATCGAATGAATAATGTTTCTTGCCGATCTTAATCATTTCAGGCTCTGGAAGTATCTTCATCTTAATCACATCCTAAACGTAATCCAGACCGTAATCCGGAAGAGGTATTTGCAAAGATTTAGATTCGTACTCAGTCGATCCAAAGACATATTTTGTCATTTCGCTTAAATCGTCCATGATTTTAACTTCGTATGGCAATTCTTCAAGGTATGGCTTTAATTGATTCAAAAAAAGTTTAGAGTCCAAAATTTTGACGGTGCCGATAAACCTTCTTCTGAGACTGTTAGATGCAAAAATCTCATTCAACACGCAATCGGAAGATGTTGTGTGAATTACCATGGGATTCATTTGCTTCGAAACAGACCTTATAAGATTTGCGACATCGATCTGGCATCCTCCATGTTCAACACAATGATATCTTTTCTCTTTGTCTTTTTCGATAACTCCTTCGGTTACGACGACGTAAGCCTTATCGGATACGAATATCTTGGCGGGCATATTGTCTGCTTTTGAAGTTTCTATCATCGTTTTGAAAGTTTTTTTATCTCTTATAAATCTGACCGGATCTTTTGTGTGGAAGATCATCAAATTATCGAGATCATCAAGGGTAGCCTCATGATATTTGACAGCACTGTCTCCATTGACAAAATGCGCGTAATAAACTCCGGCATCAACGGCTCCAAACTTTCTGTATATCGAGTTATCACCGGAGATCATCATTAAAGAAGCTCCTTGCTTTATAGAATAATTTCCCGCCTCATTCATCAAAAGGGTTGAATACCCGCGCCCGCGATATTTTTCATCGGTGCAGACTGATCCGACAAGCACAGTCCTTATTCTTGCTGAAAAGATCTGTACGTCTTTAAACAGAAGGCCGAAAATAGAGACTATTTTCTCATCTTCTTCGATGCATAAAATATTTTTGGCATTTTCTAACGAAAAAAGCGCAGGATAATCTTTGCCCATATCTCCTTCATCTTTTCTGAATACCCTGTTTGCAAGATCGATAGCCTCCGGTATTCTGTTTTGGGGCAAATTTAGAATTTTCATGGAAAAATCTCCTCCTATTTATTTAAAATTGCCAATTCTAAGTCTTATGAACGGTGTGATAGTTTATACAACGAATCAAAAATAAAAAGGGTGGTTCAGAGAGCGTTTCAATCGCACACAATAGCCCACAGGTTCGATCTCTGCAACATCCATAAAGAGACTAAAAAACGTTTTTATTTTTGTTTTTCCATTATGTGTATGTAAGTATTGGCTGTCCAGACGACGTAGAAGAAAATTGCAAGGTAAATACCCGCGTAAGGAACAAGGGTTAAAAGGGACGTGACAATGATTATTATGAAAGCGTATGCGGCTCTTATTCCTCTGAAGATAAAAGACAGGTTCCATTTAAAGCCGCCGTACAGATCGCACGCGTTTGATGCAACAAACCAGTTAGGCACATAGAGTATAAGAAGGAGCATTACAAGGCCAAGTATAACGTTAATCTCAAAACCAACCATAAGGAAAAATGACATAAAAATCGAGAACGCAAAGAAGTTAAAAAACATTCTTAAATCTTCTTTCCAAAGCCTTTTTTCTTCCATAATCATCGAAGTCGTAATTGCAATTGCAAGAATTGCCAACGCCCATTCTATTACTCCAAATACGAAAGAAATCATCATGGTGGAAATGAGAATATCAAGACTGCCCGTTCTCAATCCGTAAAGGATCAGATTGAAAATCAGTGTTATCAAAAGTACACCAAAAACAGGTGCAAGAATCAGAGGATTCTTTTTAATTCTTTCAAAAACATCTGTGAATCCTTCTAAAAAATCCATAAAGTCCCCCTTTCAATTGTCAAGATTAAAGAATTAAATTTCTTGACTACATTATATCAATTTTGATAAATCAGTAAAACATGTATGAAAGAATTAAATTGTAAAAAGAGATAAACTTACATTTAGATAAGTTCATATGATATTTAGAGATAATTACCGATCGTTTAAGATTTTTTCATTTAATTGGAAATAAATACTTAAAATCGAATAAAAAAATTGAATTTCGCCATTTTTCGTCTTTGCATTTTGAAAATGGAAGATAGATAATAAAGTAAAACTTACTTACTAATTATCGTCAAAGGAGCGCATTATGAATGCCATAAGTTCAGTCGGATTGAAAAATTCTCTGAGAATCTTCGAAACGCTTATGGTTAAAAATGCTTCAAGAGTAGAGATAGCAAATGAACTGGATCTCACGAAAACCACTGTCGGGGAAATCACAAAAAATTTTATAGACTTAGGATTTGTAAGAGAAAAAGAAAAGGATCATGATCGAACAAAAATAGGAAAGCCACAAACATTACTTGAAATTGTACCTGACGCTTTTTACGTTGCCGGAATAGGAATTCTCAGAAAGCAGGTCGAAGGGTGCATTGTAGATGCAAGTGGGAAAATCTTAAGTAAGCAGTCGAAGCGTTACGTCGCCTTTGATCACGATTCTATGATGAATTCTGTCTTTGAGGTTGTCGATAAACTGATCGCTGATAATTCATACAAAATAAATGCCATGGCCTTTGGTGCGCCCGGAACTCTTGATTCTAAAAATGGAATTATCCTCAAGCCGGCAAAATTTTTGGAGTTTGAAAATGTCCCGCTTGCAAAGATCTTTTCGGATAGATACAGAGTTAACGCATGGGTAGAAAATGACGCCGATGTGGCAGCGATCGCCGAAAAATACTATGGAAAAGGAAAAGATTTGAACTCATTCATATACATTCATATGGAAGAAGGAATTGGATCCGGCATAATCTTAAATGGAGGAATCCATCACGGAGAATACGGTTACGCAGGTGAGATGGGACATTTTCTTGTAAAGGAGAAAGGTCAATTCGAATATCTCGAAGATATTTACGGCGCGGATGCCATCCTCGATAGAGTCAAGGGATTGGGAATATCTAACTTTGAAAGTCTGAAAAAGGCCGAAAAGGACGGAGATAAAAAAGTAATTGAATTTTTAAAAGAAGTTGGAGAAGAAGTTGGCGCGGTAATAGTCTCAACGATTCATCTTACAGGCGTATCGACGATCTTTTTAGGAGGAAAGGCGATCTATCTTGGAAATACTTTCCTAAATTCGGTTAGAAACACTATAAAGAAATATCTTTTCTACGATCATGAAATAAAGGTTGAATTATCGACACTGGGAGACGCATTTGTCGTAGCATTGGGCGCATCAGCGCACGGAAGGGTGAAATGTGTTGAAAAAGTTTTAAAGAAATAGAGAGAAAATTAAAAATTTAAATTTTTAATTTATATTTGTATTTGAATGATCTGTTTCAAGTTTTAACTATATACTGTTGAAAGGAAGGGAGAAAAGAGAATATGAAAAAAAGTCTTGTTATTCTGATGATTTTGTTACTTGTCATTGCATTTGTGGCTCTGGCGGAGTCAGTTGTTAATCCCGATACAATTGTCGAAGAAGAAATAGGCCCTCTTGTTACCTTAGATCCTGTTTGGTCTTATGATACAGCTTCAGGAGAGGCTATTTTTCAGCTTTATAATGATCTTGTCCAATATGATGGAACATCGACAGTTAAATTAGCACCAATGCTTTCAACAAACGTTCCATCGGTTGCAGATGGAACGATTCTTGATAACGGTACGACTTATGTTTTTCATATCAGGCAGGGTGTTTATTTTCATAATGGAGACCTCATGACCCCACAAGATGTAGTTTATTCTCTCGAAAGAAGAGTCATATTTGATAGGGCAGGAGGTCCTTCTTGGTTGATTGCGACTCCTCTTTTGCCTAAGATCGATGGCCAGTATGTCAGTACGATAGTCCAAGTTGTTGCTTACGAGTTAGGACTTAAGGATCCCCTTAATTATACTAGTTTAAGCTCGTTGGGAATATTTGCAACCGGCACGAAGAATCCTTTGAATGACAAGTACAAGCAGGCATTGATCAACGCGTTCAATTTGCTTGCGAAGGATTTTGAGATCAAGGGAAATGATGTCATAATACATCTTCCGCAACCATATCCTCCATTTCTTTATATTTTAGCAAGCCAAAATTCGACTATTTTCGATCAAAAATGGTGTGCCGCTCAAGGTGCATGGAATGGAGATGCTAATAATTGGTGGTATTACCATAATCCAACTGAAAGTGAAGATCCTATTTTCATGAAAGAAAACGGAACGGGACCTTATGAATTAAATTATATAGTACCGGGAAGAGAAATAGCCTTCAAAAGATTTGACAAATATTGGGCTGGCCCTGCTAAGATAAAGAATGTTGTCATAAAATATGTTAATGAATTTACTACAAGATTACTTGATCTCGAATCTGGACAGGCTGATATAATTTATGTACCAGTTGAAAATTTATCACAAGTTGAGAATAATCCAAATATAAGAGTTATAACTGGATTACCCACACTTAATGTTGATGGTATAGCATTCGAATGGAATATATCCTCTCAAGGTAATCCATTTATAGGTTCTGGCAAACTTGATGGCAACGGGATTCCGCCCGATTTCTTCTCAAATTTGGATGTCAGAAAGGCATTTGAGTATCTCTTCCCATACAAACAATATATACAACAAGCTTTTAATGGAATGGCAATCCAGCCAAACAGTGCTATAATACAGGGATTGCTTGGTTATGATCCTAATCTCCCTACATACGAACAGAATCTTGCCAAAGCAACTGAATATTTTAAGAAAGCATACAATGGAGAACTGTGGGAAAAGGGGTTTAAGTTTACTGCTGTTTGTAATACTGGAAACACAACAGATTTACTTGCACTTCAAGCATTAAGCAATTATGCAAGGCAAATTAATCCTAAGTTTCACATAAACATTGTTTCTGAATTATGGTCTAATTTCTTGAATGATGCCTTAAGTGGGAAATTGCCGATGTACCCTGCAGGATGGGCAGCTGATTTTCCTGATCCTTACGATTTTGCAGAGGCCTATTACGCCTCAAATGGTACCTATAGTGGATCTTTGGGACAGAATTATATATCCTTTGCGCAAAAAACAATGGATCCACTTGTAAATGCTTTAATAAATACAGTAAATACAAAGCAGCGTATTGAAATAGCAAAGAAGTTATCAGAACTAGATCATGAAAACGCTTTGTATATTTGGACAAATCAACCGGACGAATATTTTGTGGAAAGAACATGGGTTAAGGGTTGGTATTGGAATGCCATGGAAGCAGGAGTTGTCAATTTTTATGCTCTTTCTAAGTAAGAAGATATTTTAATTCGTATAAATACGAAGAATACTTAGAATTTTGTGATATTTAGCGCTGGTTACATTCAAAATAGAATTGTGACCAGCTTATTTTTCAGTTGTTAATATGGAGGTTTCATTATGCTTATTCACATGATTGGTAACGCGCATATAGATCCGGTCTGGCTATGGAGATGGCCCG
>PNIW01000098.1 GCA_002878315.1 Mesoaciditoga sp.
GTTTTTCATTTTATTCATGGTGCCGCTTTCTCTGTCTTTGGTGATAAGATTTTACGATTATCCGCTTGCGGTTTCTTCAATTCCAATTTTTTCTTCGCTGATTCTTATCCTTTCTAAATTTTCATGGGTAGTTGGATTTTCGATTCCACCGTTTTTGAAAGATTTTTGGGTAATACTTGCCTTTGGATTTTCTATCTTCATTGTGGAAGTATTCCTGAGATTTATTCATAATGTGATAGAAAAATTCGAGATAGATTCCCGTGGCAGGATTGACATTTCATCTGCTTTGTTTTTGGCCTTTGGGAGCATTGTTGTCTTTTCAGTTTACGGCCTATCATTTTCTACGATTATGAGCATAGGCGTTATTTATTTGACCTTCTTCTTTGAAATAGCCTACGCGTCTTTGATGAAGGAGAGCTTGAAGGTATTCAAAAGGGTTGTCGATTATATTTTAGGCGTTATAAGGCATATCCCTTGATTCGAAATTTGAATTTTCTTTGGTATAATTTAGGAGATTTTGGATTGAAAGGTCTGTGATTTTTTTGAACTGTATAGAGGTTAAAGGCTTATCGAAAAAATACGGGAACTTTCAGGCATTGCAGGATGTTTCGCTTGAAATTAAGAGCGGTGACTTTCTTGCCATACTTGGTCCTAACGGGGCAGGCAAGTCCACACTTATGAAGATCATTTCCACACTTTTGAAAGGTTACAACGGAAGGGTTGAGATCTGTGGATACGATATAGAAAAAGATACAAAAAAGGTTAGAGAAAAAATAGGCATTGTTCCAGAAAATTTCCTTCTTTACGACAAATTAAGCGCATGGGAAAATATGGTCTTCTTTGGAGGATTGTATCATCTTCCGAGAAAGGTACTTTTTGAAAGGGCTGAAAGATTCCTAAAAAGCGTTGAGATGTGGGACTGGAGGGATAAAAAGGTAAAGACCTTTTCCTTTGGAATGAAACAGAGGGTTAACATAGCGCGCGCTTTCATGAATGATCCGGACATCATTCTTTTAGACGAGCCGACCGCTTCTTTAGACGTCAAAAGCGCTCTGGCAATAAAGAATCTTTTGAAAGAGATCAACGCCAGGGGGAAGACGGTAGTCTTTACAACCCATATTCTCACAGAGGTTGAAGAGATGGCAAATAAGGTTGCAATTCTTAACTTTGGCCATCTCGTCGCTTTTGGGACGTTAGAAGATCTTTCTAAAAATATTACAGACAAAACTTTGACTGTAGAAGTAGAGGATCATCTTCAAGACGATCTTTTTGCGCAAAATGATTTAAGGGTGCAAAAAATCGGGCAAAAGATAGTGTTTAACTACACGACAACACAAGAACTCGACAGGATAATAAATTTAATAGCGCAATCGAATTTATCTTTGAAATCCATAAATTCTTCAAACGGAGACTTTAACAGATTATTTTTAAAATTGATAGATAAAGGCAGGGATAAAAATTGACAAGGGAAGAAGATGTTGCAAGAAAAGTAGAAGAGGTCAGAAATTACATCAGAGAAAGAAATAAGAAGGGTGCTGTTTTATCTTTAATAGAGAATTTTGCATGGATAACCTCAGGCGCTCGATCTTACGTTGCTCTTACAGATTCCGTCGGCGCGGCTTGGGCACTTATAACTACGGACGAATCATACATCTTAACGAAAAACATAGAAACGACAAGAATGAAAAATGAAGAATTGCCATCAAACTTCAAGATCGTTGAATTCGACTGGTTTACAGATCCCAAGGAAAGTATCAAAAAGATTGTGGACGATCAGAATATCCTTTACGAAGAAGAGCCTCAATTTGCTAATTTTCTCTTCAATTCAAGGATTAAACTCAGCGAGTATGAAATTCAAAGGTATGCTGAAGTTGGAGAAAAAAGCGCAATAGCACTTGAAAAGGCCATGCTCGAAATAAAGCCTGAAATGACTGAAATTCAGGTAAAAGGAATTATAGAAAATGAAGTTGCCGCTCAAGGTCTTGATTCTCTTCTCGTTCTTGTTTTTGGTGATGAGAGCAGGAGAAAATACAGGCATAATCTTCCGCGCGAGGTAAAGATCGGAAAAAGATGTTTTGCCTCCATATGCGCTAAAAAATACGGCCTTGTCATCTCTTCGACGAGAACAGTAGAATTTGGCAAGGATTCACAGTTCGAAAGCCAGTATTTCAAAAATATGGAAGTCGAGGCCGGCATACTTGACGCAACTTACAGGATGAGTTCTCTCGGACAGGTCTTTTTCGAGATAGAGAAGGGTTACGCCTCTCACGGATATCCTGACGAATGGAAATTACACCATCAGGGTGGAATAGCGGGATATAAAACGCGTGAACTTGTTGCCATTCCCCATATGCCATTTGAGATAACAGATGGAATGGCCTTTGCGTGGAATCCAACTATAACTGGCACCAAATTAGAAGACACTTATGTAAAATTAGAAAATGGAATGAAACTTTTGAGTTTTTATCCTAAAAGTAACTGGCCTTACAAAGAGATAAATATAAATGGAAGGATTTACAGAAGGCCAGATATACTGAAACTTTGAATTTCCGTTCATCCGGAAATTTCTCTGTCAAGCATCACAGTATATATAGGATGACAGTATGCCTCCGAGAGGATCTGAGCAGCGAAACGAGGATCAGGCATTTGTAGGGCATCTGCCTGGACGATTCGGAATTTGAATTTGTTCGGCATAAATTGAGATATGTAGTCAAAGTGAATTAAGTATACTTATAATTGTTTCTTTGAAAAATTGGGATTCTTCATCTGTGATCTTTTTACGCGCGTATCTTAATTTTACGAAGATTTCAGTTATTCTTTGCGATGTATTTTGTTCAACGTATTTGTTTAGATAATCTGCGAATTCATAGGGGGTCAATGATGGATCCCCTATTTTCTTTCTTAAGAGATTGTAATAAAACAGAACTGTTTTATCTGGAGGGCCTGAGAAATTCAAATTCTCCTTTTTGAATTCAAAATTCTCTCTCTTTTCGAAATTCTCTTCTGCTTTTTCGAACGGAATACCATATTTGAATACATTGTAGATTATCATGATGAAAACAGATCCCGCTATGGCAAGAAGTACCAAAAAGAAAAATGGGGGGATTGAATAATTCGCGACTTTGATTGGCGTGGCAATATTTGATGTTGAGGCAATGTAAGTTACACCATTTTTCATTTCTGGCACCTTTAGAGGTAATGCTGTGGAAGGTTTTGAAATTCCTATAAAATAAAGTACGGATATGAAGATAAAAAGGATCGAGATTATCATCCATATCACAGTAAGGAGATTTTTTATCTGTTTTTTATTTTTCTCCCTGTATTTTATGAAAAAATAGATCAAAATACCGCTTACGGCTATTGAAAAAGTTCCAACTACGTAAAGCAGGATGTTGTAGATCCAGTCCATGTTGAAAGTTGAAGAAATTTTTCCGTTTGAGTGGGAGATCGGTATCCTTTCGATATGTACAAGGATTTTAGATGGAGAGGCGTTAGTTGTAGAGGCGGATGAAGTTGAAAGAGAAGTAAAGACATTTTCTAAAGGAGAAACAGGCCTTGCAGTCAAAGTCATAAAAAATACGGCTAAAAATGCTATCAGGATTATTCCTATCATTTTAAGTGTTGACCTGTGAATTGTCCCGTCGTAAATCGAGTTAAGCACTATGGCAAAGATAAATAAAATCGCCATTCCAAAGGTCACAAATGGATCGACGAACTGGGAAACAATGCCCGTTATTGCCGCCGTTACAGCAAGGATAATCGATGAATTAAAAGCCTTTTTAAG
Organism: Mesoaciditoga sp.; assembly: GCA_002878315.1. GTDB lineage: Bacteria > Thermotogota > Thermotogae > Mesoaciditogales > Mesoaciditogaceae > Athalassotoga. The sequence goes on from PNIW01000098.1 coordinate 3,785, forward strand.
GTTAACAGATACAAGATAAATGACAAAGTAGGATATTATGGCTAAAATTATCGTAAATCCTGCCGGAGGAAATGGGTATGAAAACCATTCCTTTAGAGAAAACCAGAAATTATGAAAGAGAAAATTTATAAAATTTTCACCGCTGAAAAACCATAAAAAAAAGATAATTGAAAGAAAGTATGGAATGATCCACGTAACCCACGGCGCTTCTGATTTTGATCTGTACAAAAACCACAAAAAAGATCCCGCCACGATCAGAAAAGCGAATCCGATCAAAGCGATTTTCATAAGACAACTTAGAAGTATTATAAAGGCAATAAGCCAAATTGCGTTAAAAAGTGTCCACTGTTTTTTCATATCTTTTTATCGCCTCGTCGAAAGATTCGTTATCCATCAGGACATGGATCATCACGTTATTTTGGATCAGGACTGTGCTTTGATCCTTTAACCTTTTTATCTCTGCAGGCAATACAGAATAAGTATCGTACTTTTTCTCGTAAGGCATTCTAAATCCATACGGGATTACAAAGACGCTTAACTGAGCGACACGCGATCTTGCCATGAGTAATTTTGGTATTATCCCGTCTGTAAGGTACATCGAAATTATTATTATCGTCGATGTCCTCGACATTGAAAAAATATCTGACGTTATCTGATTTTGAAGCAAAAGAGATTCGGAAGGATCATCTATTCCTTGAGACCGCGCGAGAACTTCTAAGTAAGGGATGTAATCTTTATCTTTTACCGTGTAAACCTTGTCGGCCATAACCTTTAAATTCACCGGAATATCTCTGTCATAAAAATACTTAACGAATCCCGATGCGGCCATCGATGCGTACTCTTCATAATCTCTTCTCATGTGAGCCCACACATTCCTTGCGTATATTTCTTGAGGTAGATTGTAATCGACGTACATCATTACCTTTGAAGATCCTGTGTATTCGTACTCTTTTACCATGAATTCTCCGGTATGGGCACTCGCCTTCCAGTGAATCTTTTGAAATGGCTCGTTGTAATACTCTCTTATCCCATTAATTCGAGATGGATCTTCAAGAATTTTGAAATCAGTCTTTCTGCCCGGAACGGGATCTATAAGCGGCGTATTTATTCTTTCAATTGGAAGGATTTTTGGAAATACGAGTATCTTCCTTTCCAAAGAAACCTTTCTTTCTATCGAAAACAACTTCAGAAAACTGCTCACGTGTATTTTTATATCTTGAAAATAATGTTCTCCACGTGTTCTGAACTTCATGGTATAAAGAAGAGTCATCGTTCCTTTTTCAAGGAGACCGGATATTTCTTTATTTCCAGAAAATAGATAGCCGTCCGAGGAAAGATCTTTGACTTCTATTAAAAGGGGAATGTTAGATGTGCTTTTTATCATCGTCTCGCATCTTACTTCATCGTCTGTAAAAACTCTCGATGGGAAGAGAGTCGATCTTATCTCGAGATATCTCACCGCTTTTCTTACAATAAAGAAATATATCCAAAAAAAGATATCAACAGTTAGAAGAAAGAAGAAAAAAGGTCCCAAAGCGATGAAAGCCAGAATTATCGTTAAGATAGTAAAAATTATAAGCGGAGATATGTCATACTTCATCTTTTTTTACCACTGGAACGGGAACCTCTTCTTTTATGTCTTCAAGAAGGTCATCCACGTGTCTCATTCTCACTCTCGCCTCCGGCGTCAGAATAAGTCTGTGGTAGAGCACCTCTCTCATTAAGGCCTTTACATCATCCGGGATAACGTAATTTCTTCCCTTCAAAAGGGCGTAAGCCATAGCCCCCTTCATAAGGTTAATCGAAGCCCTTGGGCTTGCCCCTAAATAGAGTTCTTTGTTAAAACGAGTACGGGAGACGATCGAGATTATGTATTCCTTGATGGTATCATCTACGTAGACGTGCTTTATTGCATTCCTTAAAAAATAAACTTCATCTGTATTCAGAACGGGTTTGATATCTTTTATTGGGTGATGGTCCATCTGGGATGTTAGCATTTCCATCTCTCCATTTTTGTCTGGATATCCTATTTTCATCATGAAGGCAAATCTGTCGAGTTGCGCCTCGGGAAGAGGAAAAGTTCCTTCGTACTCTATCGGGTTTTGCGTTGCCATTACAAAAAAATTGTCGCTCAATTTGTGTGTAACTCCGTCTATTGTGACCTGATTTTCGGCCATCGCTTCCAAGAGCGCGGATTGAGTTCTCGGGGTTGCCCTGTTTATTTCATCGGCAAGAAGTATATCCGTAAAGACTGGACCGGGCTTGAAGATGAAATCTCCCTTTTCTTTGTCGTAGATCGAAAGGCCTGTAAGGTCCGTTGGCAAAAGATCCGGTGTGAACTGAACACGGGTAAAATTCAGCCCCAAAGAGATCGCAAAAGCCTTTGCAAGCACGGTCTTGCCGGTTCCGGGCACATCTTCAAGAAGCACATGTCCGCCTATCATAAAGGATATCAAAAGTTTTTCGATATTTTCAGACTTTCCAAAGATAACCTTTGATATATTCTCGATAATACGATTCTTAAGATCGACGATATCCATTTTGCCCCTCCAAATAAAAATGACTCCTTTATTTAGGAGTCATTGGCTTTCAAGCACTTATGGTGAACTCCTCCACCGTAATTATAATACCATATTTGTTGTTAAAAATCAAGAATATGTGTGCATGTATACTCTTGAAGAATAAGAGTGAAAAGTCTGTTAAATTGGCAATTGACAATTTAAAATTACCAGTTCTACGTGCCACGAACCATGTGCTACGTGCAAAATCACCTATTTGACCGATTATTGGATTTGTTATGAAATTATTTTCATATTATAATTAATTCAAAAGTAATATTATAGCCATGATTTGGTCCGGGAGTGAAAAATGGAGAGTGAAATAAGAAGGCAGCCAACTATTTTGGATGTAAGTAAAATGGCAGGTGTATCGCCTGCTACTGTCTCGAGATATCTTAATTCCTCATCTTACGTTTCAAATGAGACAAAGAAAAAGATTGAGAAGGTCATAAAGATTTTGAAGTATAAACCATCGAGATTTGCAAGGAATTTGAAGACCCAGATTTTGTTCAGTATAAGTGTGGTAGTCCCAAACCTTAATCTTGAATTCTACGGTGAAATAGTTGATGCCCTTTCAATTTACGCCAATCAAAGAAATGTTGAAGTCATGATAAATGTGACTCATAACCTGAATAACATAAAAGAAATAGTCTTTGATTTTGCTTTTACAAGAAGAATAGATGGGGTTATCCTCTGCACTCCGGATTTAAAAACCATCGAAATGTTTTCGACCCTCACAATACCGATAATCGCTCTTGACTGGAGAAATGACGTAGGCGGAGATTTGAATGTTGACAGTATTACCATCGACAATAAAAAAGCGGCGTTTACAGCGCTCAGTTATCTCTACGGCAGGGGACACAGAGACTTTTTGATCGTGACCGGGGGAAGAAATATTCAATCTTCTGTTGATAGGTTAAGCGGTGTTGAATTATTCGCCCAAAGGCATCCAGATGCACAATTCTTAATAAAGGATGGCGATTTTACGCCTTATTCAGGGTACGATATCGTTAAAAGATTTTTGAAACTCGGCAGGAAAGTGACAGCCATCTTTGCATTTAACGATTTAATGGCCTTTGGAGGCATAAATGCGGCAATAGAAAGCGGCGTGAGAGTGCCGGAAGACATTTCCGTAATGGGCTTCGACAATTCTTTTATTTCAAGTTATACATTTCCAAGACTGACAACAGTAGATCAGCAAAAAGAGAAACTTGGAGTTACGGCCGCATCTTTGATGATAGAAAGACTTTATTCAACCACTAACAGGAGGGGCCGTGAAATCATAGTGCCGTACAAAATCGTGGAAAGGGAATCAGTAAAGCAAATAAAGGGGTGATTGCATGAAGAAGTATTTTGTCTTTTTTACGATTTTCCTTGCCTTTTCAGCCTTCTTTGCATTTGGTCAAAACATAATCGGGAATGGAGATTTTACCAAACCTCTTTATGTTCCATCTTCGATTCCTCCAGATGGTAATATATTCACAAACCACAATTGGTCTTTTCTCGTCAACGCGACAGGTGGAGGAACCGCGACAAGTGGAAATGGATACTTTGAGGCCACTCTTTACAATGTTGGCTCCAACAGTTGGGCAGAACAATTACTTCAATCGCCAATTACTCTCGAACACGGTTACATTTATAAATTCAGTTTTACGGCAAAATCCTCTATTTCAAGAAATGTAGAGGTAAAGATCGGTGGAACGGCGCCGTTAGGATGGCCGGCTTACAATCCCGGAAATGGAATGGCCGGCGGAATGACCTTTCAACTTGGAAATGAGTGGAAAACTTATGAAGCCACCTTTACAATGTACAGAGACACAGATGAACACGCACGTTTCGAATTTGAACTTGGCCTTGCGAGCGGAACGATATGGATAAAAAATGTTTCTTTAGAGAAGGTGGGACAGATGGAATCAAAAGAGGAAACACAGGTTTCAACCTCGATCCTTACAGATGTTAAGGGATGGAATTTGATATTCGATGAAGATTTTTCATCTGCAACTTCTATTAACAAAAACATATGGAATTTTGACATTGGCAACGGCGAAGCGCAGGGAATAAAGGGATGGGGAAATAATGAACTCGAATACTACACGGATCACAATGTCTACATTCAAAATGGAAACCTTGTGATAGAAGCGGACAAAGAAAAGGTGTCTGACCAGTATGGAACATATGATTACACTTCTGCAAGAATTAACACGATGGGAAAGTTCTCTTTCGAATACGGTAAAGTTGTCATAGAGGCCAAACTTCCTGAGGGACAGGGAATATGGCCCGCCTTTTGGATGCTTGGAGACAATATAAATCAAGTCGGATGGCCAGCATGTGGAGAAATAGACATAATGGAAATGCTCGGAAATAATCCTGCCAAAGTTTACGGCACCGCGCACGGTCCGATTTCTGGAGGAGTCGGCATAGGAAAAAGTTATGTCCTTACATCTGGGACTTTCTCAGATTCCTATCATACATTCACATTTATATGGAACAAAGAAGCGATGGGATGGTACGTGGACGGTCATCTTTATTTCTTCCTTACAAAATCTTACGTTGAATCTCACTACGGTTCTCAGGACTGGGTATACGATCATCCATTCTTTTTGATAATCAACCTTGCTGTGGGCGGAAACTGGCCCGGAAATCCCGACAGTTCAACCGTATTTCCGCAGAAAATGTATATAAAGTCAATAAAAGTTTATCAGACTCAAAATTGATGATATCTCAAAGGAGGGAATCACATGGGTAAATTAAAGTTTTTAGTTCTGCTCGTAGCCTTGATAGGCATAGTGAGCATCGGTCTTGCGGACGTTTCTTATCCGTACC
>PNIW01000029.1 GCA_002878315.1 Mesoaciditoga sp.
AAACTGGACCGACGTGGCATTGGACGGAATTGTATAATCAGTGGACGGTGCACTTTTGGTTCCATTAACATTAACATAAATTTGATAATCGCTTATATTCCCTCCCGAAACACTCGATTTCAAATTATTTATTGAAGGTATAGCATGTTCCGAATAGGCATATTGCTGGACCTGAGTTACCAGAGACTGTAAATTCTCGGCTATCCTTGTTGCATTCGCATGGTTTATGGCATTGATCGCCACAGGAATGAGCGCGCCCATCAAAGCGGCTATAACAGCCATGACTATCAAAAGTTCCACAAGCGTGAACCCTTCTCTTCTCTTTTTGAACATATATTATCCCTCCTTCTATTTCAAAATTTGAAACCACTTTGAAAAGATTTTATCACACAATTTGTAAATTCTTGAAAAAGAAATTTATATTGAATTGTTAATTATGTTTTACAATGTTTTACGTTATCTCTCCAATATTTTTTTCCATTCCTCAGCAAGTTTTTTCCCTATTTCTCTTCCCGGAATGCCTTCGGACTTCAGTCTATCGGCCTGAATTTGCAGTTTCAGACGCATTCTTTTTCTGACAACGCCATCATCTATGCCAAACGCAATCAACACCTCGGACAGACATTTTGCTTCCTCCGGTTTAATTTTTACCGCCCATTCATATCTTTTGTTTTTTATTTGGTCTACAAATTCGTTCATTCTCGAGATTAATCTTAAAACCTCTTTTGGAGGGAAGACCTTACGGGCGAATTCATCCAAATTCGATCCGGCAAAGATCACAGGCCATCTGCAAGATGGATCGACTTTGGTCGCTATATCTAAATTCCGGGACGGTATGCCAAGAATTTCTATATTTAACTCCTTTGCCACAGCAATGGCCTTTTCGAAATACTTTCCCCTTACGAAGCCGTCTAATGGCTGGAATAACCTTTCTTTTGAAACATTTTCCACAAATGACATATACTTTTTCATAGAAAGGAATGTATTTTTTTCAACATCCAAATTGTAATTTGAGATAAGCCTTAATCCGCGCAAAATTCTAACCGGATCCGATCTCATATTGGTTTCAGGATCGAAGGACCTAAGAACATGATCTCTGAGATCTTTTAATCCATTGCAGGGGTCTACCACCTTTTCGATGACCTCTCCATTCTTTGAGACGGGAAAAGCTATTGAATTTATCGTGAAGTCCCTTCTTTTCAGATCGAGATCGAGAGATGTGTAATGGGAGATATCGTATTTGACGCCATTTATAAAGGCTCCAACTGTTTCTCCGCTCTTTGATTCTTTAAAGGTTCTGAATTTTATCTTATCGAGCGGAGTAGTGGTTATAAGGTCGTACTCCTTTGGATTCATTCCTAAAAGAAAATCCCTGACCGCTCCTCCCACGACAAAAAGGTTTTCAAGATTTCGGGCTATTATTCCTGGAATTTTCATCGTTAAGATCCGCTATTATCTTTTCTATTATCGCAGTTGCGCTCGCCAAATTTGTGGCCAGAGGAATGTTATGGACATCGCACACTCTCAAAAGCGCAGAGACATCAGGCTCATGAGGCTGGGCCGTTAGAGGGTCTCTTAAGAAGATCACGTAATCTATTTTTCCGGAGGCTATCATCGACCCTATCTGGAGATCGCCTCCGAGAGGGCCCGAAAGAAGTTTGTTTATTTTTATTTTCAATTTATCTTCCAGAACCGTCCCGGTTGTGTTCGTCGCGTACAATTCACACCTTGAGAGCACATCCAGATGTTCTCTTACAAACATAACCATATCTATCTTTTTCTTGTCGTGGGCAACAAGAGCGACTCTGAGTTTGGACATTTTATCACTCCAATTCTTACGCGCTACCTGTTACGCGCCTTTGATATACATTGTACTTTTACCTAAAGTATACCAGACTTGATTCAAAAGATGAACTTTGCTTTGTATAAGAGAAAATCTTAACCTTCAAGTACTTATATTCATAACATATTTGGTTCTATCATTATTCGAAATCTTCTATGAAAGAGGTGGGGTGATATGGACATTTCGGAGCGTGTGCGTGAAATAGCACGTTCAAATGAAAGTCCTTTTGTGGTGATGGACCTCGATATAATCGAGGATAATTACAACCAACTTATAAACAACATAAACGGTGTAAGAGTCTTTTACGCTGTGAAGGCAAATTCTCATCCGAAGATAATAAAAAGACTCTACGGTTTGGGATCTTCTTTTGACGTTGCATCCCGTGGAGAAATAGAACTGCTTCTTAACATGGGAATTCCAGGCTCGAAATTGAGTTTTGGAAATACCATAAAGAAAGAGGCAGATATTCGTTTCGCCTACAACAAAGGCATAAATTATTTTGCCGCAGATGCCGAGATGGAACTTGAAAAGATAGCAAGAAATGCTCCCGGCGTTCAGGTATATTTGAGGCTTGCAATGAACGGTTCCGATAGCGACTGGCCATTGTCGAGAAAGTTTGGAACAAACATAGATCACGTCAAGAAACTCGTCATCTACGCAAGAGATTTAGGCCTCGCTCCCATAGGCGTTTCTTTCCACGTAGGATCCCAGTGTTATGACAAATACAGTTGGAAAGATGCCTTAATGCAGGTTGCGGATATTTTCTGGTTTGCAAAATTAGAAGGCATAAAGATGACAACGATAAATTTAGGCGGTGGGATACCTGTCAAGTACGTGAGAGATATCCCGACAGTTTCAGAAATTGCCGATGTCATAAATGAAAGCGTCGATGAATACTTTAACTTCATGGAAAGGCCTGTACTTTTCATAGAGCCGGGCCGTTCGATGGTAGGAAATGCCGGAATACTCGTCTCAAGAGTGCTTTTGAGATCATCAAAGGAAAAGAAAGAATGGGTATACATAGATGCCGGTGTTTACCATGGCCTTATGGAGACCATAGAAAATCTTAGATACAGAATAGTCGTGGATGGAAAGGATGATCATCCGAAAAAGACCTTTACCCTTGCGGGCCCTACATGCGATAGCATAGATGTAGTCTATGATGAGGTTGAACTGCCGGAAGATATAACAATGGGAGATATCGTCTATTTTCTCAATGCCGGAGCATATACTCTCGATTACAAGACGCACTTCAACGGAATAGAAGGGCCTTACGCCATCTTCTTGGACGAAGTGGCGGTAGAAAGTGCCCCAAATGCCCGTTTGGCTCAAGAATAAAAAAATGATATAATTGAGCTGACAATTTTTTGGAGGTGTGTCTTATGAAAGCAGTTGTTGATGAAGATACCTGCATAGGTTGCGGTGTTTGTGAAAGTTTGTGTCCCGATGTTTTTAAATTGGGAGAAGATGGCAAGGCCCACGTTATAGCAAATGACTGCAGCGCGGGTTGTTGTGAGGACGCAAAAGATTCGTGTCCGACGGGAGCTATTTCTCTTAAATAAAAAAGGCAGGCGGAAGCCTGCCTTTTAAATTTGTCTTTGGTATTCTTTAATCGTTCTTCTTACCTTTCTCATCGATGCTCTTAGAATTTTTGATATTTCTTCCAATGTGTATCCTTCCGATTTTAACTTTATCACCTCGGGAATTTCTTCTTCAATCGTGAATTCAAATGTGTCTGGTAGTTTTTCTGCGTCCTCGAAATTCATCGCCTTCATTCTTAAAAGCGAGAAATCTCCATCTGTGCCGGGCAATTTTATCTGCCTGTCGAAGTGATCTCTCAACTTCATATCCGCGAAGTAATAAGCGTATGATTGTGGCGACATGCCTTTTTGACTGTCGTAAGTTTTTTCCGAGAGAAGCACAAGGTACCAGACAGTCTGGCAGAGATCCTCAAATTCGTCTCTCTTTACCGAATACGCGTATTTTTTGACAATTGCTCTAACAGTTTTTTCCATCTCAACCATTTTGATTTCTCCATAGTTTTTCATTTGCCCATCCGACAAAATCGTCAATTGCAAATCCTAAAATCATTTCTAATATCTGGTCTGGCACCGGTAGATGTATGTCATTTATCTTCATGAGTTCTTTTACGATCTTTATCGCTCTTTCTTTTTTAGCCGGGCCGTCTCCGGGATGCTCCACGACTATGACGGCAATTTCGATGAAATTCTTTATATTCAAAAGTATCTTTAAAAGTTCCACAGAATCACCTTCTTAAAAAGGGGGCATGCGCCCCCTTAATTCATTGGACAAAATTGAATATCTGCGTAGAATCGGTATTTACGACGGTTGCAGAATCAACGGTATCGACCGGAGAACCTTTGGAAGTCTTTAAAAGTTGTGAGGTTGCGACCTTTTCCATGAAAGCCATGATCTCTTCTTGAGTGATGTTTTCCTTTACATTGTTTACCCTAAGTGCTTTTGTAGATCCATCTGACGAACTTATCCATCTCACATTTAAATATCTCATCTTCTCTCACCTCAGTCTATAGGCCCTAATGCCGAGTTCTCATTTACCGTTATGTCTGCTATTGATTTCGAAACGAGACCGGAATAAAGGTACGCAAAATCGTACAGATCTTCAAATGTTGCGTCTTCCCTTACACCATTGATCCTTACACGGCTTACGATAGGATTCCCGTTTGGCCTTAAGGTTCCTGTGTCAAGAGAGATCGTCAAAGAAAGAACCTTTGAAACTGTACTTACAGGTCTTGTACCCACCGCCACTTTACCACCCCCGTTTTTTGAAGCGCGCTTCAATTTTATTGTACAAAAAAATAGTATATTTTTGATCACTAATTTTAATTTTCTTTTAGTGGTAAAATTTCTTTGTACGCAAAGAAATTTAGAAAACGATTAGGAGGAGATGACAGACGGTGATGGGAAAATTGCCTGAAAATATGAAGGCAATAGTTAAAGATGGACCTCATTACGGCGCAAAGATGATGACAGTCGATGTGCCCAAAGATCTTGGAGCACACGAGGTGCTCGTTAAGGTAAAGGCCGTATCGATATGCGGGACAGATTTGCATATATGGCTGTGGAATGAATGGGCCAAGAAACATATAAATGTGCCGCAGATTCTCGGTCATGAATTTGCCGGAGAGGTTGTGGCGGTAGGATCTGAGGTTTCTCTTGTAAAAATAGGAGACTTTGTCTCTTCGGAAACGCATATTCCGTGCGGACATTGCAAGCAATGCAGAACCGGAAATATGCACGTGTGCCAGAATCTTAAGATTCTCGGAGTTGATATGAATGGCGCCTTTGCCGAATATGTTAAAGTGCCGGAGATCGTTCTTTGGAAAAATGATCCGTCTATTCCTTCTATATGGGCCTCTGTCCAGGAGCCTTTAGGCAATGCAATTCATACGATCTTCACAGAGGATGTTGCGGGAAAGAATGTACTCGTCACAGGAGCGGGTCCCATAGGCTTACTCGCAATAGGAGTCTTAAAGACCGCTGGGGCGGCCAAGATAATCGTAAGCGAGATTAACGAATACAGAAGAAATCTCGCAAAAGAAATAGGAGCGGACGTAACGGTAAATCCCAAAAATCAATCCCTCGTGGATATCGTAAAAAAAGAAACTGATGGCGATGGCGCAGATGTGCTTATAGAGATGAGCGGAAACCCGCAGGCGCTTCATGACGGTTTAGCCTCTTTGACAAATGCCGGAAGGGCCTCTTTGTTGGGTGTTTACGACAAGGATGTCCAGATAAATTTGAATGATCTTGTCATCTTTAAGGCCATAAGAATCTATGGCATAACGGGCAGAAAGATGTTTGAAACATGGTATAAAGGAGCGGAACTGCTTAAGAATAAAAAACTGGATCTTTCGAAGATAATTACCCATGTCCTCGATTTTGATGATTACGAAAAAGGGTTTAAGTTGATGGAAGAGGGAAAATGCGGTAAAGTTGTTTTGAAACTGTGAGGAGGTGGACCTATGTTTAACTGGAAAGAACTTTCGGATGAACTTGAAGAACTTAAAAAGTCAGGCCTTTACAACAACATAAAGACCATAGAGACTCCTCAAGGTGAATGGTTGAATATATCCGGCAAAAAGGTTTTGAATCTCTGTTCCAACAATTATTTAGGATTTGCCAATGATGAAAGGCTAAAAAAGGCTGCAATAGAAGCGATAGAAAAATGGGGAGTAGGACCTGGCGCCGTAAGGACGATTGCCGGAACATTTTCCATTCACGAAGAGGCTGAGAAAGCCCTTGCCAAATTCAAGGGAGCAGAATCCGCGATGTTAGTTCAATCTGGTTTCAACGCCAACCAGGCTGTTATTCCTCCGCTCGTTTCCAAAGAAGATATCATCTTCAGCGATGAGTTGAATCATGCCTCTATAATAGATGGATGCAGACTCTCGGGAGCCAAAATAATAAGATGGAACCATCTCGATCTCAACGATCTGGAAGATAAATTGAAATCTAACGATGCGCGCAGAAAATTGATAGTTACCGATGGAGTCTTTAGCATGGACGGAGACATCGCTCCGCTTAAAGGCATTGTCGAACTTGGAAAAAGGTATAATGCCCTCGTTATGGTGGATGATGCGCACGGTGAAGGAGTTCTTGGTCCTTCTGGAAGGGGAATAGTGGCCCATTTCAAACTTGAAGGACAGGTTGACATAGATATAGGAACGATGTCGAAGGCTTTCGGAGTTATAGGCGGATACGTTGCTGGAAATAAGGTGCTCATAGACTATCTCAAGCAAAAGGCAAGACCATTTCTCTTCTCAAGTGCTCCAACCCCGCCAGATGTGGGAGCAATTCTTGCGGCTGTGAAGATACTCGATCAAAGCGACGAACTTGTAAAAAGGTTATGGGATAACGCGAATTATTTTAAAGAACAGATGAAATCAATGGGATTTGACATAGGCCATAGTCAGACTCCTATAACGCCTGTTATGCTTTACGATGCACAGGTATCTTCCAATTTCAGCAAGATGCTCTTTGAAGAAGGCGTCTTCGCCCAGTCCATAGGATATCCAACTGTGCCAAAGGGTAAGGCGAGGATACGTGTAATGATAAGCGCCGTTCACAAGCGCGATGCTCTCGATTTTGCCCTTGAAAAATTTGGAAAGATAGGTAAAAAACTCGGGGTCATAAAATAGAAAGGGGAGAATAGATCATGGAACTGAAAAAAACGCCCTTATGGTCCGAACACAAAAGGTTGGGGGCAAAGATGGTTGAATTTGGTGGCTGGGAGATGCCTCTTCAGTATACCTCAATAATCGAAGAACACAAGACCGTCAGAGAATCGGCCGGAATTTTCGATGTCTCCCACATGGGCGAGATCCTTGTCGAGGGACCCGATACACTTCGCTTTGTAGATAAGTTAATCACAAACTCTGTTTCAAAATTAAAAAACGGAGAAATATGCTACAGTCCCATGTGTTATGAAAATGCTACGATTGTCGATGATCTCCTTGCATATAGATTTTCGGAAAATAAAATACTTCTCGTGGTTAACGCCTCTAATACCGATAAAGATTATGAATGGATCATCTCTCAAAAACACGGCTACAATGTCGATGTAAAAAATCTTTCAAAAGATTACGCACAGATAGCTTTCCAGGGACCAAAGGCGGAGCAAATTTTAAAAAAGATTTCTGGAGTGGATCTTTCGAGAATTTCATTTTATACCTTTACCCTTGGCCAGATAAATGGCATAAATTGCATAGTTTCGAGGACAGGCTACACCGGTGAAGACGGTTTTGAAATGTACTTTCAGCCAGACGCGGCGGTAGCCTTATGGAGAAAGTTGATCGAGATAGGCGGGAAAGAGGTAAAGCCCTGCGGTTTAGGATCGAGAGACACCCTCAGATTTGAGGCAACATACATGCTTTACGGTAATGATATCGACGATACCACAACACCTCTCGAAGCCGGCCTCGGATGGACTGTCGATTTCACAAAACCAACCTTCAATGGCAAAGAGGTGCTTTTGAGGCAAAAAGAAAACGGGGTCTCAAAAAGGCTAAGAGGATTTGAAATAGACGGAGGAATAGCACGGCACGGCTATGAGATCTTCGATGGAGAGAAAAAGATAGGGCACATCACGAGCGGGACCAAATCTCCGACTTTGAATAAGTCCCTCGCTTTGGGATACGTGGAAACCCAATATTCCAAAATAGGCTCAGAAGTCCTTGTAGACGTGCACGGTAAAAAGGTAAAGGCAACTGTTGTTAAAACACCTTTCTATAGAGGAAGTGTTAAATCAAAATGAACAGGAGGTTGTTGAAATGAAAAAGTATTTGAAAACACACGAATGGGCAGAATTGAACGGGAAAATTGCGACGGTTGGAATCTCAAATCATGCCCAGGAACAACTCGGAGACGTTGTTTACGTTAATCTGCCCGAGGTTGGAAAAACCGTCAAAGCAGGGGAGGTATTTTGCTCTGTTGAATCTGTTAAGTCCGCAAGCGATGTTTATGCGCCTGTCAGCGGAAAAATAAAGGAAGTTAACAAAGCACTTGAATCTACTCCAGAATTGATAAACAAATCGGCCGAAGGTGATGGGTGGATTGCAAAAATAGAAGTATCAAATCCAAAAGAATTCGATAATTTGCTCGACAAGGATGCTTACGATAAGTTTGTAAAAGATTCAGAATAAATCTTAAGGAGGGGACTCAGATGGACTCTTATATTCCCCATACCAGTCAAGATGTAAATGAAATGCTTGAGGCAATAGGAGTTAAAGATATAGATTCGCTATTTTCGACCATTCCGGCAGAAAAAAGGATAGATTCGATTGATCTACCAGGCGGGATGGATGAGTTCAGCGTTTTGTCTGAATTGAGGAAGATGGCTTATACAAATGCAAGCGCTGATAAATATTCTTACTTTCTCGGTGCAGGAATTTACAATCATGTAATACCTTCTGCCATATCTCAGATCGTATCGCGCGGCGATTTTTACACGGCCTATACGCCTTATCAGGCGGAGGTTTCACAGGGAACTTTGCAGTCTTTATTCGAATTCCAAACGATGATATGCGAGATAACAGGTATGGGAATAGCAAATGCTTCCATGTACGATGGCGCCTCTGCCCTTGCAGA
>PNIW01000081.1 GCA_002878315.1 Mesoaciditoga sp.
GGGATGTGTACCAGACGAGCACACTTGCTGGCTTCCCAGATGACCAGTATCCGTATTACATGGTCGGATCTGTACAGACTGCACCTGAAATACTCGCGCTAAACATACATCTTAAATAAAGAATGAAATAAGGAATCGAGGGAACTTATGTTCCCTTGATTTTTAACTCTTCAAACCTTCCGTCTTCAAATTTGAATTCATAAATCTGTGTATTTCTCGGGATATATTCTTTGACGTTGTCGAGTGGAAGGTTTTTGACGTAAAGTAAAAATGCGGATATCGTTACTCCATGTGAGACAAAAAGCAGATTATCGTATCTTTGAACGTATTCTTTTATAGCCTGTATAATTCTATTTTGAACGTCCAAAACGCTTTCAGAATTTTCTATTCTCCACTTTGAAGGATTCTCAATCCACACCCTGCCTTCAGGAGTCTTCATGAGTTCGTCGAGAAAATTGCCTTCCCACGATCCGTAATTCATCTCTCTTAGCCTTTTATCGGTCTCGATTTCTACTTCGAGTATATCTCCTATTATTCTTGCCGTCTGATAGGCTCTCAAGAGATCGCTTGAGACAATTCTGCTGACATGTCCTTTTAGCAATTCTGCGATTTTTTGCGACTGCTCTATGCCTTCTTCATTCAATGGAACATCTATGCTTTGACCCTGTATTATTCCGGAAAGATTTGAGTCGGTCTGTCCATGTCTAAGAAGGTAAAATCTTCTCATTTAATCACCTGCTATATATCTGCCGACTATATCGATGCTTTTCTTGATGGCAGGGGTTTTAAAGACCCTTATTCCTTCATCGAGGCGTGCAAGCCATTCATCTTGAGCGCTCTTTATAATTATGTAATAAGTCTGTACGAATTCTTGATCTACCGCAACTGCTTTTAAAAGATATTCATTATTTCCCTTGAACAATCCCCTAAATTGAATTACCATTCCATCTTCGCTGAATTTCTCATTTGAGATCTTTTCAAGTTTTGAAAGATCGATCTTCTTTAAGTGTACATGTGGCATCTTACCATCCACCATTCTTTCTGTATTGAATTTCATACTTTTTATAACCAAAGACCATGAACTTCTACCAAGTTCCTTCCATTTCCTGCCATATTTCGTAGTCCTTAAGGGCTTTATCTGCCTTTGAAAAAAAGTAACCCCGAGTTCTTTTAAATTTTGGGATATCCATTCGAAATAATCCTTATCGTCTGTTACTATAACTAATTTGCCATCTTCTTTTAGAAGTCCGAGGACATTTTTGAAAAAAGGTTTTGAGAATAACCTTTTTCCTTCCTGAGAATGTTTTGGCCACGGCAAAGGATAAAAAGAAAGTATCAGATCGAGTGAATGATCCTCAAAGAGTTCGGGAAGTAAGAATTTCGCATCTCCATGAAAGATCTTCAAATTTCGAAGATCGAAATCGACGGCCCTTTTGGCAGCCTTTATGCAGGATATTTCAGAATTTTCTATGCCCCAGAAGTGATCCGATCTTCTTGATCTTGCCATTCTTGTAAGCATTTCGCCATTTCCGAATCCTATCTCAAGGATATGTCTGCCTTCTTCGAGTTTAATTGGCATTTCCATGAATTCTGCAAATGAGATGTACTTAAGAGACCTTATACTCTTCGAAACTTTGAAGTCTGTATAATTTTGCATAGAGTCCATTTTCCTTCATTAATTTCTCGTGATTTCCTTCTTCTATTATTTTGCCGTCATCTATGACGATTATCCTTTCAACATTTCTGACAGTTGATAACCTATGCGCTATAATTATAGTTGTCCTTCCGGCAGTCAATTTCTCACTTGCTCTCTGAATAAGCGCTTCAGTTTCAACGTCAACGTTGCTTGTCGCCTCATCCATTATAACAATTTTTGGTTGCCTCACAAAGGCTCTTATCATTGAAATGAGCTGTCTTTGGCCCATCGAGAGGTTTGTACCGCCTTCGTGGACCTGCGTGTCGAGACCGTGTGGCAAAGACGAGATGAATTTTTCTATTTCCAAATTCTTTATCGCCTCTATAACCATTTCGCGTGTTATCCTTTTGTCAAAAATCGTTATGTTGTCCAAAACAGTTCCAGAAAATAACATTACTTCCTGAATTACGATATTCACATTTTTTCTTAATTCTTCTATAGGGCATTCTTTTACCTCTACGCCACCGATTTTAACGCTTCCCCTTGAATATGGATAAAGCGCCGTTAAAATAGATGAGATCGTTGATTTTCCTGCACCGGTATGGCCCACAATTGCAAGCTTGCCCCCATTTTCTACCGTAAAAGAAATATCTTTGAGTATGATGCTGTCTTCGGAATATCCAAACCATAGATTTTTTACTTCTATCTTTCCATCTTTAATCTTCGCGCTTGATTTTGGATAAACCTGGGATGGAAGATTTAGGAGCGCCCTTATTCTCTCTATCGAAACCATTGCAGATTGAATGTTCGAGAAATTCTCCGCGAGATCGTTTATTGGCGTAAAGGCCATACCTATGTAACTTATAAAGGCATAAAGAATACCTATTTCGAGATGGCCGTGGATTATCGACTGAATGCCAAACCATATGACGAGAGCCGTGCCAAGGTATCTTAAGAAATCTAACAAGGGTCTAAAGATTGCAAAGATGAGCAATTGTTTCATAGCGGCGGTGTAATACTCGTTGTTTATAATTGAAAACTCATTCGCTTTTTCCTTTTCCCTGTTGAAAAGTACCGTGACGATCATGCCGCTAAGGTGTTCCGCAAGGAAGCCATTTATGGCGGCAAGTTTCGCCCTGACAACCCTGTAAGTTTTTCTGGAAAGGGTTCTAAAGAGGTAGGTTAAAAGCGCCACCGCTATAAAAATTGGGATCGTGATTAGAAACAAATTGAAATTGACAATGTACAGAACGTAAAGTATTCCAACTATAAGAACGGCATCTTTAAAAATAGACGAGATCATCGTCGAGAACATGTCATTCAGGTTTTGAGCGTCATTTGTAACGCGAGTTACAAGCCTTCCGCTTATGTTGGTATCGAAAAATCTCATTGGCTGGTTTACAAGATGAACAAAGAGGTTGTTTCTTACATCATTTACAGCCCTTATTCCAACGCTTTGAGAGGTATAATTTTGAATGTATGAAAATACAAAGGAGATAAGGTATATTAAGAATATTTCAAATGCGATGAGCGTAATACCGTTGAATCTTAATTTGTTGTATTCAGAAATACTTATCTCGTAATTTTGGCCGTTGCCTTTGAAAATATAATTCTGTCCTTCTTTCTGAATCGTATATTCTCCGTTGGGAGACGGAATGAAATACTTTCCGTCTATCTCTATCGAATTGTAGACTGGCTTTGAAGACAACGTGAATTTTGAAGGATTAAGGTATAGATTTATAGCATTACTTGTGAGAATGGTTGGAAGGAGCCCTATCAAACTTACGACGATCATCAAAATTATCGAGAGGGTCATCATTTTCCAGTATGGCTTTATGTATTTAAAGACCCAAAATGAAAGTTTTAGGCTATCCCAAAAAGGTAATTTGTATTCTTCCTGCTCGTATTGGGGCATCTTATTCCTTTCACATCGCAGATTCTTTTGTGTTTATCTTCAAAATTTCCTGAAGTTGCAATATCACTTTCTTGACCATGGCATTGTCAAGTCTTACTGATTCCTCGACTTTTTTGCATGCGTAAACGACTGAGGAATGATCGCGCCCAAACCATTCTCCTATCTCTGCAAAGGTTTTTCCAAGGTATTTTCTTGCAAAAAACATCCCTATTTGTCTTGCATTCGACAACTTCGCAGTTCTCAACTTCGCGTCTATTTCTGCCGGCCTTATATCGAAGATCATTGAAAGCGCGTTGAAAAAGATCTCCTTCTCAACGGTTTTTTCTCCTTCAAAATCTTTTATTTGAACGCCGGCTATCTCTTTTACTATTTTAGATATTTCGGATTCGTTAACGGCAATCTTCGAACTTTTGAATGCAATCTTGTTTATTATGCCTTTGAGCGTTCTTATGTTGTCAGATGCATTCACTATCTCTCTTAACATTTGATCGTCGAGAGGTATTGAATTCTTTGCGGCAAACGTCTTCGCGATTTCAAATTTTGTCTTAAGATCGGGATTATCTATCTTTACCATAAGGCCCATCTGTAATCGAGAGACGAGACGCGGCTGGAACTGAGAGAGTTGGACAGGCGTTCTATCGCTGCAAAGGATTATCTGCCTTTGATTGTCTATGAAATGATTCAGTGTGTGAAAAAGTTCAGATTGGATGCCTTCTTTCCCTTCGAGGATTTGAATATCATCTATCATCAAAACGTCTAATTTTTCTCTTAAATTTTTTCTAAAGTCTATTGTAGACCCATTTTTTATGGATACCACAAGATCATTCATGAATTTCTCTGCGGTCATGTACATTACGTGTAAATCAGGTTCATTTTCAAGCAGATAATTTCCTATCGCGTTTAAAAGATGTGTTTTTCCAAGTCCAACGCCGCCGTAAAGAAAGAATGGATTCATCTTGCCAGGATTTTTGGCAACCTCTATGGCACCATCATATCCTTCTTCGTTAAAAGGACCGACTACAAAACTTTCGAATGTGTATTCTTTGTTGAATTCGCTAAGAAGCAATGGCCTTTTTCTTACAAGAGGTATGTTTTGCTTTGTCTGGGAATCTTCGACAACCTCGTCCTTTATCTGATATGGTACGTCATGCCCGATAATCTCTTTTATTGATTCTGAAAATTGACGCGCATACCGCTGGCTTATCCAGTCTTTTATGAATAAGTTTCCGACGCTAAAGGTTATAAGATCGTCTTTTACGGATTCGACCTTGAAGGTGCTAAACCACATTTCCCATATTTTTCTCGAGATTTTTGATTTTAAAGAGTTTATTATCTCTGCTTTTACGTCCATATAACCCCTCGACATCATTATGAATAAGTATATCACATAAAAATTACGATCTACTTTTCAATCTCCCTTTCTATCTGCTGAATCATAAATAGCCTATGGTACAGTCCGTTAAGTTTCATGAGTTCATCATGATCGCCCGATTCGACTATTCTTCCGTCATCTATGACGAATATTATATCGCTGTTCTTTATCGAAGCAATGTTGTGGGTTATCACGATTTTGGTCATATCTTTGAACTCTTTTTCGATATCCTGAAGGATCAAAGTCGCGGTCTGGGAGTCTACAGCCGAGAGAACATCATCTAAGATTATAACCTGTGCGTCTTTAAAAATTCCCCTCGATAGGCTAAGGCGCTGTCTTTGACCTCCAGAAAGTGTTACACCCCTTTCTCCAACAAGCGTGTCGTATTTTTCTTCGAACTTAACAACTTCTTCATGAAAATGTGCCACTTTTGATGCGCCTTCGACTTCATCATCAGAAAATTCTTTAAGGCCGAAGGCTATATTTTGAGAGATTTTCGTGCTGAAAAGGAAAGACTCCTGCGGAACGAGTAAAACATTGTCTCTAAGAGATTTTGCGCTAATCCTGTTTATGTCTACTCCGTTATAAAATATCTTCCCGTCTTCCACAGTGTAAAGTTTTGTCATCAATTTTGCGATCGTTGATTTGCCTGAGCCTATCTTTCCAATAATCGCAACTTTTTGGCCTGCTTGAATCTTCAGACTTAAATTCTTAATGACTTTTTTTTCATTGTAAGAGAAATCGAGATCCTTTATCTCGAGAGTCTGGAATCTACCCGGAAAGTCCATCCCGCCGTCGTCCCTTTCCGGGGTATTCATAAGAGCATCGATCCTTTCATGAGATGCCCTTCCCATCTGGACGACATTTATAACCTGACCAATTGCGACAAATGGCCATGTAAGCATTCCAAGGTAACTTATAAAGGCGATAAAATCTCCGAGATTTACAGAACCGCTTATAACCATTTGGCCTCCAAGAAAAATGGCTATTGCCATTGTAAGGGCAGCAAGAAAACTTATCAGCGGACCGTAAACGGCAGAAATCCTTAAAAGTATAAAATTGTCTCTTGCAAACTTATCACAGGTTTCCTTGAAAAGCCTGTTGAATTCATTTTCGACACCGTAAGATTTTATCGTTTTTATATTCGAAAAACTTTCCTGAGCCCTTTCGCTTATGAAAGAAAAATCATTTTGGACCATTTTAAACCTTTGATGGATCTTTCCACCAAAGTACCATGAAGAAAGCGCCACGAAAGGTAAAGGAATTAAAGAGATAAGAACAAGCCTGATGTCTACGACCATTAACATACCACCGAAGACAAAAGCAGTCATCGCTATCGCATCAACGGTCATTATAATGCCCTGGCTTAGCATCTGGCTAACGGCCTGAACATCATTTGTGTAATAGGCCATTAAGTTACCGACACTTGTAGAATCGAAAAAAGCAATGGGGGATTTCAAAAATTTTTCGAAAAGTTTTTGTTGTATATATACCTGAAATTTTCTCGCGCTCCCGACTATAAGCATTCTCCATATAAACCTACCGATCACAACGCCGCCGGCGATAAATACTATCAAAATAACGTATTTAAATATGACAGAAAGATCGACCGGAGGTTTTATTACAAGATTTACCACATTGCCTATGTACTTGGGTACAAGTATTTGAAGATAATCTATTAGAACGAGAAAGAGCACACCTATTAGGTAATGCTTCCATCTGCTTTTGAAAAATTCTATTATCAAAGTTCGATCACTTTACTTTCCATATTTATGGGATTGAAAAGCACGCATGTTGCCTTTCCGGTAAGATAGCCACAACTTTCTCCAGGATTTATGACGATCGTTCTGCCGTATTTTTTAAGGATCAATCTGTGAGTATGACCAAAAAGCACAAGGTCGTACAAACCTGATTTTATGGCTGGATAAAGCGATCTTGGCTCATGCATGAGGTATATTTTTTTCCCTTCAACGCTTAACCAGTTTGGAGAATTTTTTATTCTTCCGTTCGATCTTTTTTGAAGGAAGAGTTTTTCTCCGTCGTTGTTTCCGAAGATCCCATTAAACTCCCATTTTTCATTTAAAAAAGGCAAGATGGCAAATGGAGATACAAAATCTCCAAGATGAATGACCTTTGTTACATTATTTTTTCGAGCGATTTCGATCGCCCTTTGTATTTTCTCCATATTGTCGTGAGAATCAGAGATTATCATCCACATGTTCTCTACCTCTTGTAAACTCTTGGACCGAAGATCTTGGTACCAATTCTTACGAGATTTGCTCCCTCTTCTATTGCCACAATGTAAGAATCTGACATCCCCATCGAAAGGATTTTCATTTCCACATTTTCTATGTTTTGATCCCTTATATGATCGAAGAGTTCCTTCGTGAGTCTGAAATAAGGTCTCAATTTTTCGGCCTCCACGGCAGGTCCCATTGTCATAAGACCCATAACTTTGATGTTTGAAAGTTTGGATATTTCTTTAACGATTTCTTCTATTTTTTCTGGCATGGCACCGGACTTTTGTGGCTCCCTTCCGCTGTTAACCTCTATGAGGATGTTCATCTTTTTTCCCGCGATCTGGCATTTTTTATCGAGAATTTTTGCCATCTCAACAGATCCTATGGTTTCTATCATATCGAAAAGGCGTATCATCTTGTTTATTTTATTTTCTTGGACAGATCCTATAAAATGCCATTCTGCCGGGCTTTTTACCATTGGAATGACCCTTTCCGCTTCCTGGACATAATTTTCCCCCACGATCCGCGCTCCGGCCTGAATGGCCTCTTCTATCTCGTGGGCCTCTCTCGATTTCGCGGCTATTTCAAGATCGACGCCCTTCGGCAATTGGGAAAGTATATTTCTGACATTCTCACCTATGCCCATCTAAAACACCTCGAAGATTTTATCTAAGAATATGATATCTCAAAAATCCAATTTAATCAAATTACAAAAATTTGTATAAATATCAATGGATAAATAAATGAGACTCTGGTGGCAAAATTGGAAATTATTGGCAGTTGTCAGAATTTTCTCGCTTTACTCAACTAAAACCAACGAATACACAAAGCCCTGCTATACTGTATAATTTGTAAGGCAGTTTATAGGCAATAGGAGGAAATCATGAAAAAAAGTGTTCTCTTTATATGCACCCATAATTCTGCGAG
>PNIW01000095.1 GCA_002878315.1 Mesoaciditoga sp.
GGGAGAGAGAACGCTTATTGTGAATGCGATAAGCGGGAATCTTTCCGTTTATACGCTTTCTTCTAACAAAGGCTATCTCGATATTCAAAATACCGGTGGATTTCTAAAGATCAGCAGGGTAAGGTATTGAGATGTTTGAGAAAGTAGATAAGCACAGCGGGATTCCTGCATACATTCAGGTTATAGACATGATAAAAAAGGAGATATTGCTTGGAAATCTAAAATCAGAAGATCAACTTCCGCCTGTGAGAGAATTACAAGAAATCTTTGACGTCAATGTCAACACAATTTTAAAGGCGCTCGAACGATTGCAATCAGAAGGCATAGTTGAGGCAAGGCACGGTGTTGGGTACTTTGTGAGATCTTCGGAAAGTGCTAAAGCCGAGGTTATAAAAATCATCGATGAAACAGTCGAAAAACTTAAAGTGATGGGTATAGATTTACACACAGCCATTTTAATAATGGAGGAGGTTTGGAAAAATGATTCAAAAACTTGAAGCGTATTTTATGAAAGATTTCATAGAAAAAGGAGGAGCACTTGTTATTTTTTCTATTTTCATGTTCATACCGGTAAATTTCTTAAGAGATGTCTTCATGATTCTTATGATAACGCTAATTTTATCACACCTTGAAACCAGGCGCCGTGAAGGATCAATTTCAGAGTTGATTGCACTGCCTTTTTCTTATTCCCAGATATTCTGGTTCCCATTCGTTTTTTGATCGCGATAATAACAATCGTACAGTTTGCCATTAGCGGTATAATTGGTTTTTCAATTTACGCCGCTTTTTCGCAGATTGTCTACTCTTTGATTTTTCTTACGGCTTACTATGGTTTTTTCAATATTCTAACGATTGTCGGATTAAGTGGTGGCAGTTTTATATGGCTTTTATGGGTTGCAGATATAACCTTCGGATCTATATATCCCCGATCTCAAAATTTGTACCGCATGATAAGTCCTGTATATCAGGAAAATGAGATTGCAGCACTTTTGTTTGCAGTGGCGATTTTGACTATATCTTTCTACCTGTTCTCGAAGAAAGGAGTGACGAAAAGATGGCGGAAAAGATTGTCAATGTGAGAAATATTGTGAAGAAATTTGGTGAGAAGGTGGTATTAAACAATATCAGTTTCTCTGTCAATTATGGAGAGATCTTTGGCCTGATAGGCCCCAATGGAGCAGGTAAAACGACAACTTTGAGATGCCTCTACGGCGATCTCTTTCCAGACCGAGGAGAAATAGAGATCTTCGGAAATAAATTCGATCAAAATAAAAAGGATAGAATAGCGGTCCTAACAGAAAGCAGAATCTCATTTTCAAAATTCAGAGGAGAAGATTACAGAAGACTATGGAGCATGCTTTATCCTAAATGGAATGAAGAGATTTTCAATAATTTCATAATGCATTACAACCTTGATCTTAGAGAAAGAGTTGAAAATTACTCGGCCGGAATGAGAGTAGTAATGAATTTGGCCTTAACAATTTCAAGCGGTGCCGAACTTCTGATTCTCGATGAACCCACGCTGAACCTTGATCCTGTCATTAAAACAGATGCTCTAAGAGTTTTTAAGGATTTTGTCAAAGAAGAGAACAGATCGATTGTGATCTCATCTCATGAAATATATGAACTTGAGGAGATCGCTGACGCTTTTGCGATAATAAAAGAAGGAAGAATAATTTATACCGACACGGTCGATGAGGCCAAATCAAAACACAGAATAGGAGGAAGGAATGAAAAGATATCGGGTACAATTGTAGGCACCGTTGGAGATGAAATCCTTTACAGGACGGATAAAGACGAGGGAAGGTATCCCACTTTGATGGAGATATCCATTGCATACATTCAGGGACAAAGACAATTTGCCCCATTTGAAAGGAGTGATTTTTGATGTATTACGCAGGACCATACTGGTATGGATGGGATTATGGATGGGGCTTTGGATTGATTCATGCAATAATCGGTATTTTGATCTTTGCCTTCTTTCTGTGGATAATCTTTTATGTGATAAGATTGTTTTGGTGGGATCATTCTTATTCACATTATCACAAATGGTGGGATGATGAAGATCCGATTGAAATTCTCAAGAAAAGATACGCAAGAGGGGAGATTTCGAAGGAAGAGTATGAGCAAATCAAGTCAGATCTTGAAAGAGATATGAAAAAATAGGAGAATTTATGAGAGAATTCATACTCGAAGTCGAAGATTTAAAGAAGTATTATTTCGATGTAAAAGCGGTCGATGGAATTTCATTCAAAGTTCTAAAGGGAGAGGTCTTCGCACTTTTAGGTCCAAATGGTGCCGGCAAAACAACGACACTCGAGATTTTGGAAGGACTTAAAGATTACGATAGTGGAAAGATAAGACTTTTTGGTGAAGAAATCCGGAGAAAGATTCCAAGGCGCTTGAGAGAAAGAATAGGGGTTATACTTCAGGAAAACAATTTCGTGGATCATCTAAAAACCATCGAGATTTTAAAGATGTTCAGATCCCTTTATCCAAAGGGATTAGACATAAAAGACATTTTGAAAGAGATAAGCCTTGAGGACAAGGCTAATGCAAAGGTCGAAAAACTTTCAGGCGGGCAGCGCCAACGTCTTGCCATAGGAACCGCACTTGTCGGAGATCCAGAACTCATCTTTATGGATGAGCCAACTACCGGCCTCGATCCACAGGCAAGGAGAAATGTCTGGGAAATGATAGAAAAACTCAGAGAAAAAGGGAAGACTGTCTTTTTGACCACGCATTACATGGAAGAGGCCGAATATCTCGCCGATTACATCTACGTTATGGATCATGGCAAAATAATTGCAAAGGGAAGTGCCGAGGAACTCATATCTTCTTTTGGAGGAGAAAAGATAATAGAGATAGATCTCGATTCAAAGGATTTGGATCTTTCATTCCTTTCAGAATTTCAAAAAACAAAGGTTGAAGATTCAAAGATAATAATTGTAACATCTTATCTGCCTGCGGACATGAAAAAAGCACTTGACCTTTTCGAGGAAAGATCGATAAAAATAGACGATATAATAGTAAGACGGCCAAATCTCGAGGATGTATTTTTGAATCTGACGGGCAGGAAATTGAGGGATTAAAATGAGAAGGATCATTTCGATTTTCAAAGCATTGACGCTATCATCGCTCAGATCTCCGTCCGTTATATTTTGGAATGTTTTTTTTCCGGTTATCCTGCTTTTGATATTGGCCTCTATATTTTCAAATATAGGAAAGGAAGTATCCTTCAGGGTCAATTTTGTAGACGAAAGCACAACTTTTAAAAACACGAACATGGATTTCGCTTCCTACATATCCAGGGCTTTTGAAGAGATATCGGCCGGGAAAAATGCCGTTATAACACTTCAATCAAGCACGACGGAAAGATTTTTGAATGAATCTCTCAAAAAATTGAAAAGCGGTAAGATCGATGCCGTCATAGTAATTCCGCCTCTTTTCAATACCCAAATTTACGCTGCCGTTGCCCAGCAAAAAAGTGGCCTTAATCTCTTTTCAAAACCTAAAATTGAGGTGTACACGCTCGAAAATAGCGAAACCTCTGATTTAGCCTTTACGGTAATTTCGTCTGTACTCGAATCTTTTAACCTAAAGATTTTGCAAAATTCCGCACCTCTTTCCGATTTTGTGTCTCCAAAGATCGAATACATCTCAAAAAATGGCCAAAATTTTTCTTACATTGATTTCATAGTTCCGGGTATTTTGGTAATGGCCGTTATGACAGTTTCACTTTTTGGAATAACGGATGATTTGCTTGTTCAAAGAGAAAAAAAGGTTTTGAGAAAATTATTTGTCGCTCCTCTGAACAAAAGCGAGTACTTTTGGGCAATGATCCTTTCTAACCTGACCGTAGAGATTGTCCAGACAATAATAATATTGGTTCTTGGAATTTATCTTGGTTCTCACTTCAACATCGGAATATCAGTCTTGCTCTACATCATTTTTGTGATGGTGACAACCTTACCTATTGGATTTTTCATAGCGAGTTTTGCAAAAACATCAGATGCCGGTAATGCCCTTGCCAACGTCTTGAATTTCCTTTTCATGTTCTTGGGAGGTCTCTTTTTTCCCATCACCGGAGTCCCTCTTGCAGTCAAAATCGTTGCCTACGCAATACCTACGACTTACCTTGCCAATGGTCTGAGATGGGCGATGGGCACTATGTCATCTCCGACGCCGATGTATCTCAACATATTGGTACCTTCGATATGGGCCATCGTAATGATAATATACAGTGCAAAGGTCTTCAAATGGGAGGTGTGAAATGAGATTCTTATCCATTCTAAGGGCCATGGCATGGCACTCCGTAAGGGACAAAATTAATATCTTCTTCAATCTCTTCTTCCCGCTTATAACACTTTTGATCTTCGGATACGTCTTTTCAGGAATTTATTCTCAAAGTTCTGTGAACATCGGTTTTTACGGACAAAAATTGCCTCCCATCTCCGGGGTTAAGTATATCGAATATCCGTCCATTTCCGAACTTATAAACGCTGTCAGTTCGCAAAAGATAAATCTTGGTATTACCCTCAATGGAACTGCCCTTTTAGCCTATATAAATCCAGTAAACCTTCAATCTTCGAATTACTATACCTCAATAGTCAAAAGTGTGGCAGATGAGATAAACAGATCGAGAGGTATAAATAGCGTGATAAAAGTCGAAAGAAATGAAATTTCTTTTTCCGGCAAACATATAGATTATCTTGATAATTTAATTCCGGGCATACTCGCCTTGAGTATTTTTTCGGCCGGAATTTTCTCGATAACTGCCTCTCTCGCACACTTCAGAGATAAGAAAGTAATAAAGAAGTTCTGGATAACTCCACTTGCAAAGTGGGAGTTTTATGCGGCATTTATATCTGAAAAGATGGTGGAAAGTCTTCTTTCCATAATTTTACTTTTTGTGGCCGCAGTCGTCTTTTTTAGGCCTCCATATTCTATAGATTTTGTGCGCTTCACATTAACGGTTCTTGCCGGTACGTTTGGAATGATGGGAATTGGAATGATCATACTTTTGATCTCGCCGAGTGCAAGGGTTGCAAGTGAGGTATCATCTGTACTTTACACGGTTATAATGTTCTTTTCGGGAGTTTACTTCCCGCTCGATCTATTGCCAAAGTTCTTGCAGTACATAGCCTATGGACTGCCACTTACATATCTTGTCATGGCTATGAAGTCGGCAATGGGAATAGCGCCAATGTCAAATCTGTCTTATTACTTGACAATCGCCATAATGTTCTTTGGCTCTGTTCTCGTACTTTTAGGTTTCAGCAGAATTTTTAAGGTAGAATGATATCGATAACGGGTAATATAACTGGTATAATGAAAGGAGATGGTTATTTTATGTCCATAATAAATACTGGCCGGGGAGATGACGGTCAGACTGATTTGTTTACGGGTGAGCGTGTCTACAAAGATTCAGCGCGCGTTGAAGTTTACGGCACATTAGACGAATTGAGTTCATTCTTGGGAATGGCAAAGCATCGGGCTAAATATGAAAAAAATAGGGAAATAATAGAGTACTTTCAGGACAAGATCTTCACACTTGCCGCCATCTTCGCTTCAGCGCGGGAGACGAAATACAAAATACTCAAAGAAGATGTGGAATTTTTGAATCTTAAGATAGACGAGTATGAAAAACTCATAAAACTGCCAAATGGCTTTGTTAAACCCGGTGGTACCTTTGGATCGGCCATCTTAGACGTGTGCAGAACTGTTGCAAGGCGCGCAGAAAGAAGAGCCGTTGAACTTACTAAAACAGCTCCACAAGATAGAAATGTGATGGTTTATTTGAACAGGATGAGTGATCTCCTTTACCTTATGGCGAGGGCGGAAGAACAATTAACCGGAGGAGCAAATGGGTAAGATCGTCATAGCAGGCGAGATGCTTATAGATATGATCACGGCCGATTACGTCGACGATCTTGGAAAGGCCGAAAACTTCACAAGACACTTTGGTGGTTCCCCAGCGAATATAGCCTTTAATCTTGCAGATTTAGGAATAGAGTCGAAGATAGTATCAAGAGTCGGAAACGATCCCGTCGGCCATGCACTGATAGATCACGCAAAAAATCGAAATGTAGATACCCGCTATATTCAAATTGACACTTCAAAACCGACAACCTTTGTCATAGTCTCAAAATCAAAATCAACGCCCCAGTTTTTGGCCTTGAGGGGTGCAGAAACAGCACTTGAGATGCCACCTTTGAACATCTTTGAAGGCGCGTCTTACTTTCATTTCAGCAGTTGGCCAATCTCTTACAAAAGATCGAGAAAGGCGCTCTTCGGTATGATTGAACATGCATCGGACAGAGGAATTAAAATTTGCTTCGATCCAAATTACAGAAGGGTTCTCTGGGAGAATGGTCTGGATGGAAGGAGAACTGTAAAAAGCGTCTTTAAATATGTCTTTCTTGCAAAACCCTCGAATGATGATGCCTTTCACATATTTGGATCTATGAACGAAATGGGATATATAAAGGCATTTCACAAACTCGGTGTCGAAAATGTCGTTTTAACTCTTGGAAAAGATGGAGCGATAATTTCGAACGGGAAAAGATCTCAAAATTTGCCTTCCGCTGCAAAAACAGTTGTTAACACGACAGGCGCCGGAGACGCGTTCTGGTCAGGGATGTACTATGCGATGATAAACGGGGCAGACGTATTTGAAGCGGCAAAATTTGGAAATGCGACAGCGGCTTTCAGGCTTGGATGTCAAAGTCCTGATTCCCCTCTCGATAAAGAAAGAATAGAAAGGGATTTCTTATGAGAGTCATCTTTGTAAATCCGCAGGGAAATTTTGATTCTAAAGACAGCAGACTTTCTTCTCATCCGGATTTCGGAGGGCAGATAGTCTACGTCAAAGAAGTTGCCATTGCAATGGAGAAGATGGGAGTAAATGTTGACATAGTTACACGAAGAATAGAAGACCCACTATGGCCCGAATTTTCGTCTAAATTTGATGGTTATCACGGCACAAATGTGAGAATCGTCAGAATCGATTTTGGTCCGTCTGAATTTTTGCCTAAAGAAAAGTTGTGGCCTTACCTTGGCGAATTTGCAAAGAAGATGGCCGATTTTTACAAAAAAGAGGGCTTAGACTTTATAACAACCCATTACGGTGATGGAGGCATCTCCGGGGCCATGCTTTCAAAGTATCTCAAAATTCCATTTTCCTTTACGGCACATTCTCTTGGCGCTCAAAAGATGGACAAATTGGACGTTGATGAAAAAAATTTTTCGCACTTCGACGAGATTTACAATTTTTCAGCGAGAATCCTCGCCGAAGGGATATCCATGAAATATTCTTCTTTCAACGTTGTAAGCACGCGCATGGAACAGTTTGAGCAATATGGACATAAACTGTACAGGGATTACATAGATGTAAATGACAAAAAATTCAAAATAATACCGCCCGGTGTAAATAACAGGATATTCAATCCAAATCGCGTGGACGACAAAAAAATCGAGGAAAAGGTCAGAAGTATATCAGGCACAAGTCCACTTATTATAATTTCGAGCAGACTCGATCCAAAAAAAAATCATATATCGGTCGTAAAGGCCTACGTTAAAAGTCCGATTTTAAGGGAAAGGTACGATCTTCTTATCGTTACCAACGGATTTGAGGATCCGTATAATAACAAATACGATAATGAAGTTATAAAAGAGATTATAGATTTTGTGATCAAAAACAATTTAAAATCAAAGGTACATTTTATAAATATAGAAAATCAGAAAGACCTCGCCAGTCTTTACAAGGTTGCTCGACGTAACAATTCCTTTTTTGTAAGCATGGCCTTGTACGAGCCATTTGGTCTTGCCATAATAGAGGCCATGGCATGCGGTCTGCCGGTAGTTGCCACAAAAAATGGGGGGCCTACGGATATAATAAGAGACGGAGAAGGTCTCCTTGCTGATCCCCAAAATTTAGATGAAATAAAAACGCAGATGGAAAAATTAATGGACGAAGAACTTTACATGAAAATAAGCGTAAATGGAATAAAAAGGGTAAACACATCTTACACATGGGAATCAACTGCCCGTGGTTATCTCGAAAGCATTCAAAACGCTCAATTCGAGGATTTTGATATTCCATCTTGTTTCTATACAGGGAGGAATTTTCCGCCTTTGTTTGGCAAAAAACAATAATTGGTGGGTGTGACAGGGATCGAACCTGTGGCCTCTTCCGTGTGAGGGAAGCGCTCTCCCTCTGAGCTACACACCCAAATTTACTTTTTTATTGTACAATATATAAGATAAAGATGTCAAGGAAGGTGTGATAAGAATGGACAAAGAAAGCATGGAAAGATATCAATCATGGCTGAATGATCCTGCCATATCTGCTAAAGACAAAGAGACTTTGAAAAAGATGAGTCAGGACGAACTTCAGGACGCTTTCTACAAAGACCTTGAATTTGGAACTGGTGGAATGAGAGGAATAATGGGACTTGGTGCAAATAGAATGAACATCTATACCGTTGGCAGGGCAACTCAGGCACTCGCAAATTACATAAACAAAAATGTAAAGGGGCCAAAAAGCGTTGCTATTTCTTACGACACAAGAAATATGTCGAAAGAATTCGCGATCGAATCGGCCGAAATACTTGCCGCCAACGGAATAAAGGTGTACCTTGTGGACGATTTTCGACCAACGCCCGTTCTCTCTTTTGCCGTGAGATATTTCAAAACAACTGCCGGTATAATGATAACTGCCAGCCATAATCCTCCCCAATACAATGGATATAAGGCCTATTGGTCAAATGGCGCGCAGGTTATACCTCCCCATGATGAAGGAATAATAAAAGAATACGAACTCATAAAATCCTTTGCCGAAATAAAGAAAATCCCGTTTGAAGAGGCTAAAAAGAAGTCTTTGATAAATCTCGTTGGAAAAGAACTCGATGAAGCTTATTTTAAGAAAGCGCTTTCATATTCATTCCATATTTCTTCAAAGGATTTAAAGATCGTCTACACACCTCTTCATGGTACGGGAATGAAGATAGTACCCATTTTGCTTAAAAGAGACGGATTTGAATTTTATGTTCAAAAAGAACAGGGTATTCCTGACGGGAACTTTCCGACGGTCAATTATCCCAATCCAGAGTTTGACGAAGCCTTTAAACTGTCAATAGAAGACGCGAAAAGGCTTGATGCAGACATAATAGTGGCATCCGATCCCGACGCGGATCGCATGGGTGTAATGGTAAAGGATCACGGAAAATACGTCAGAATAGACGGAAACCAGATGGGATCATTGCTTTTGCATTTTATCTTAGAGATGTACTCGAAAAAGGGAATGCCATCCAATCCGGCCGTAATTGAGTCGATAGTCTCGTCCAAACTTTTTGCAAAAATAGCAAAATCCTACGGAGTGGAAGTTCATGAAGTGCTGACCGGTTTTAAATGGATATGCAACGAAGCCGATATGCTAAGAAGCAAGGGAAAGAATGTTTTCTTCGCTTATGAGGAAAGTTATGGATACAACATAGGAGATTTCATATACGACAAAGATTCGGGAACGCCGATAATGGTTACATGTGAGATGGCAACTTATTACAAGCAAAAGGGTATGACACTCGTTGACGCCATGGAGGAGATTTACAAAAAATACGGTTATTACCTTGAAGACCAACTTTCTCCTGTCTTTGAAGGGGAATCTGGAGTCGCCAAGATAAAGCACATAATGGAAAGCCTTCGAAAGACGCCTCCAAAAAAAATAGGGAATTACACTCTTACCAATTTCGTCGATTATCTAAATGGTCAGGATCACATTCCCCCGTCTGATGTCATAAAGATGGAATTTGGCGATCGCGTCGTCATATACGGAAGGCCTTCTGGAACGGAGCCAAAGGTCAAATTTTATTTTATGATAATGAATATGGAAAATCTCGAAGGGGCAAAAAAGTTGATCAAGAACGTGAAAGACGA
This sequence comes from Mesoaciditoga sp., assembly GCA_002878315.1. GTDB lineage: Bacteria > Thermotogota > Thermotogae > Mesoaciditogales > Mesoaciditogaceae > Athalassotoga. The sequence continues at coordinate 9,937 of PNIW01000095.1, forward strand.
ATTTTCTGCCCTTTTGAAATCAATAGAGGAATAAAATGGGTCTCAGGCTTTTTTTAAGCGATCTCCACATAGGAGATGGCACGGCGAATGACGATTTCGTGTACGATAGAGAACTCATAAGGTTACTCAGCCAGATAAAAGATATCGATGATAATTACGAGATCGTCTTCGTCGGCGATGTGCTCGAGATACTTGAAGGAGACAGTGTAAGAAAGATAGGGCTTGTTAACTTTGAAAAAGCGTGTACTTCTTTAAATGAAGATGCCGTTGAATCGATTATTGCAAAACACAAACTTTTATTTGAATTCTTAAGGTCTCTTGTGAGAACAAACAAGATCTACTACATCATAGGAAACCATGACTATTACCTGCTTTTCAACCAGAGATTGATGAACTCGTTGATAAATTTCATGAATTCAAAGAATTTTATCGTAACATCTTACTTTTATGACGAAGAATATGGGATTCTTTCCCAGCACGGAAGCCAGTACGATTTCATTTATTCCTTTTCAAAGAACAAGGAAAACGAATTAATACCTCCTCTTGGTGATTACATTACAAGATATACGATGATAAATTTCGAGCCCATACTTCATTCGGTTTATTTGCCGGTAGAAACCGTCAGGGATTACGATAACATAAGACCAACGATGGATGTAATCGACTGGCTTGAATATATAAACATGATGTACAGGATACCGGTAGATCTCGTCGGAGAGTGGCTGAAAAGTTTTTTGAAGATCTTTCAAACTTCTGAATTCAACAAATGGATAAGGGTTAAGTTCCCTCACACCTACCCAATAGGAGATTTCTTCTTTAAAAATCCCATATTCTTCCAAATCGGAAGGAAGATAACCACGCTCGGAGATGAAATCCAAAAGTTTAGGGGCGTTAATTATCTAAAATCGAAGGCAGAAAAAATTTTGAATGCCTATCACGTACCGGAATGGCGACTCAAAGAAAAGGATTTTTTGGGATATTCTGAAAAGATGCCGGATATAGATTACGAAAGACTTAAGATCGTCATCTTCGGTCACAATCACCTTCCGGGATTTTACGTCATACCAACTTCAAAAGGGCCAAGATATTACATAAATACAGGTACATGGAGACCTCTTGTTGAAAAATCGCGCGGTAAATGGGGTCAGAGGATATTTCACAAGAAGGTCGAACTCAACTACGCCCTTATAACCAAAGATAAAAACGTTTTATCCGCAGAAACACATCTCGTCAGCAGGGTGATTTTAAATTGATAATTGCCATTATCGATTTTTTTTCAAACATCTATATATGGGCTGCGATAATTTCTTGGTTTACGGCCCAGTTTATCAAGATAATAATAACGTACGTAAAAGAAAGAAAATTTCGTCCATCCCTATTATCCTCAACCGGAGGAATGCCAAGCGCCCATTCGGCAACGATTTCTGGTTTAACCTTTTCAATTGGAAAGTATGCAGGTTTTTCCAGCGCCGCATTCGCTATATCCTTCATAGTGGCAATAATCGTCGTAACAGATGCTCTTCATCTGAGGCGCGAGGTTGGCAGACATTCCGAAGCACTTCAAAAGATAACCGGGGAGAGATTCAACGAAAAGTCCGGTCACAAACTTTCAGAGGTAATCATAGGAATTTTGATAGGGATGGCGATAGGCCTTTTGATATGAGGTGGTTTTATGGAATTCAAACTCACAACGAAGTTAACGCCTAAGGGAGATCAGCCATCGGCAATAAGAGAAATAGTCGAAGGAATAAAAAAAGGTGAAAGATTCATAACTCTCCTTGGCGTTACGGGATCTGGAAAGACCTTTACAATGGCAAGCGTAATAAATGAGATAAAAAGACCGGCACTTGTGATCTCTCCCAACAAGACTCTCGCAGCCCAACTATACCGCGAATTCAAGGGATTTTTCCCTCAAAATCAAGTTGAGTTCTTTGTAAGTTATTACGATTATTACAGGCCTGAGGCCTACATTCCTTCAAAGGATGTTTACATAGAAAAAGAAGCGGACATAAATGAAGAAATCGAGAGAATGAGACTTTCCGCAATGAAATCGGTCATAACACGCAAGGATGTTATAGTGGTTGCAAGCGTTTCTTGTATCTACGCCTCCGGAGATCCGAAAGATTTTCGCGAGATAAATCTCTCGGTAAAAAAAGGCGAGAAACTCGAAAGAAGATATCTTCTAAAAAGACTGGCCGCCATGCAATACAAAAGGTCAGATTCTGAAATAGAGCCGGGTACTTTTAGAATTCATGGAGAAATTTTGGAAATACATCCACCCTACGATGTGAATACGGTAAGAGTGGAATTTTTTGACGATGAGGTCGAGAGAATTTTGGTTCTTGACCCCGTAACGAGAAAAACCGTTGAACAACTTGACAGAATGATATTCTATCCTGCCCGTGAATTCACAACAGATCAGAGAAATTTAGAGATGGCTGCAAAGTCTATAAGGGAAGAACTTAACGTCAGACTTAAAGAATTCGAAAGTCAGGGAAAGGTTCTCGAAGCCGAAAGGCTGAGGCAGAGAACGCTATATGACATAGAGATGATTCAAACGATGGGATACTGCAACGGAATAGAAAATTACTCCCGTCATTTCAGCGGAAAAAAACCCGGAGAGCCTCCATGGACTCTTATGGATTATTTTGACAAAGATCTTATCGTATTTATAGACGAATCGCACATAACAGTTCCTCAATTGATGGGAATGGTGCGTGGTGATAGAAGCAGAAAGGAAAGCCTCGTCGAATACGGCTTTAGGTTACCGAGCGCCTTCGACAACAGACCTCTCAAATTCGAAGAATTTCTCGAAAGAGCACCACAAATCGTCTTCGTCTCGGCGACGCCAGGACCTTACGAGAGAGAAAGGTCTTCGAGAATAGTCGAGCAGATAGTAAGGCCAACTGGCCTTGTAGATCCGGAAGTTATAATAAAACCAACGATAAATCAAATAGACGATCTAATGAACGAGATGGAGATTGTAAAGAACAGAAATGAACGGGCACTTATTGTCACTCTTACAAAAGAGATGTCGGAAAAGTTAAGCGCCTACCTTGTCGAGATGGGATACAGATCCGAATTTCTTCACTCCGATCTTGACACTATAGAAAGGATGAAGGTGCTTACAAGGCTGAGAAAGGGCGAAATAGATGCCATAGTCGGTGTTAATCTTTTGAGAGAAGGACTCGATCTGCCCGAAGTTTCTCTTGTGGCAATACTCGATGCGGACAAAGAAGGTTTTCTGAGATCAACAACCTCTTTGATCCAGACAATGGGAAGGGCCTCGAGAAATGTCAACGGAAAGATAATCCTTTACGCGGACACAGTTACCGATTCAATGAAAATGGCGATCAATGAAGCAAAAAGAAGAAGGCAAAAACAGATCGCTTACAATATCGAGCATAATCTAAAACCCGAAACAATTCAAAAAGAGATAGATGAATTCTTCATGGGACTTCAAAAAGAAGAGAAAACTTATGAAAATATCGGAGAAGATGTAAAATCAGTTTTAGTCCTAAAAGAAAAACTCGGAACAGATGAATACATAGAGGTACTTTCCCAAAAGATGCGCGAAGCGGCCGAAGACTGGAGATTTGAAGAAGCAGCCTTTTACAGAGATGAGATAAAGCGTGTGAAAAATGGTAAATAAAGAATTTGACGAAAAATACAGAAAGGAATATGGAAATATAATAGGCATCGATGAGGTTGGAAGAGGATCGCTTGCAGGGCCTGTCGTTGTTGCGGCTGTCCTGCTCGATACATTTATAGAAGGAATAGATGATTCAAAAAAGATAAGCCCGAAAAAACGGGAACTTTTAGCGGCCGAAATAATAAAAAGATCAAAATTTGCCATCGGAATTGCCACGCCTTACGAGGTAGACATACACAATGTTTTGGGATCGACAAGAATCGCAATGGAGAGAGCCTTTAAAAGGCTTGGAATAGATGGTCTTGCCATTGTTGATGGACCTGAGATTGGCCTCAATTTCAATCATAAATGTGTGGTAAGGGGAGATTCAATAAGTCCCTCAATTGCCGCCGCTTCGATAATCGCGAAGGTCTACAGAGATGATATCATGAAGAAAATTTCCCGATTTTTCGCTCCTTACGACTTTGAACACAATGTAGGTTATGGGACAAAAAAACACATTCAAGCACTTGAAAAATACGGGCCAACGCTTTTTCATAGATTTACCTATACCCCCGTTTACAAAAACATCGATTACAAAAAAATCAAAGGATGGATAGATGAAGGAAGGTTATCAAAAGATCGTATAAGATATCTCGATTATTTGTTAAGGGTATAGGGCCTTCATTTATTTTCTCTAATGCCGATAATATGATTGAAGGAGAAATTACTCTTTGCAAAGAATTATCCTGTGGGAGGTTTTGAAAGTGGGAATGGATCTTTTTGCAACTCTTAATACGGCAATGCTTGGCATGTATACCCAGCAGACGGCTATTTCAGTTGTTGCCAACAATGTCTCTAACGCAAATACCCCGGGATATTCAAGAGAGAGTCCGGTCATAGTCCAAACCCCGCCTATGGTGCTTGGTACTCTTACACAGGCTGGAATGCCGATGATCTTTGGCACAGGTGCCGAAGTCAAGGACATTCAAAGAATAAGAGATCCATTTTTGGACACGCAGTACAGGCAATCTAATTCGAGTTTGGGGTTCTGGAATGAAGTAAACACACAATTTAAATACATAGAGCAACTTTTTAACACGACGAATTCCAATGGTCTCAATGCGTATTACAGCAATTTCTGGTCTGCGGCCCAGCAACTTGCCACAAATCCTACAAATGTGGCGAATCAGGAAGGATTTGTTCAATCGGCAAAGGCATTGATAGACAACGTTAAAAGCGTATACTCATCCCTTGAACAGATGAAAACCAATTACACTTCTCAGATTCAGACGCAGGTCGGAAACATAAATTCTATTCTCAAACAAATTGCGGATTTAAACGTTAAGATAAGGGAATCTTCGGTGATAGGAAACACTCCAAATCAACTCCTTGATCAAAGAGATCTATTACTCGATCAACTATCCAACCTTACAGATTTTACCCTTACAAATATGAGTGGAAACCAGATATCCATAAATATAGGAGGAACGAATGTACTTTCTGGTCAGACTTATGTACCACTTAACTTTCAAAACGTCGCTGGAGAGCCAAATGCTGCTTTCGTTACGGCAAACAACCTGCCTGTAACCTTTACTCAGGGCGAGATGGGAGCACTTTTCAATCTGAGAGACAAAATAATACCTCAATACGAGACGCAACTTAATTCTTTTGCTTTGAACCTTACTGATAAAGTGAATACTATACTTGAGCAATCTTACGATCAAAATGGAAATTTAGGCCAGCCACTTTTTATCGTACAAAACGCGGCGGGCCAGCCCACATCTCTTTACAGGATCATGTCATCAAATCCTCCATCAGGCAATGTCTATAACTCATCTGCGCCTGTTGGTAATATTTTTACAAATTTGCCGGTTTCCATAACGTTGAATGTCAATGGCGCACTTATAAACATAAATACTTCCGTCGATACACTTAATTCAATAGTTTCGAAAATAAATAGCGCAAATGTTGGCATAGAAGCCTCTCTGAGTCCGCGTGGTAATTTGGTTTTGCGCGCGACAAGTGCCATAAACTTTGATTTCATGAGAACAAATTCAAACGGAACAACCAATCCTGTCTCGATTTCCGAAAGCGATAACGGCGTACCGGGCAATGCATTGCTTGACGCATTGGGTTTCCAAACGAATAACAATTCCATAGACTTTTCATCTTATTCCAACAATCCCGACGGGCTTGAAGTACCGGCAAAAAATGCCGCCATGAGTATAAGTGTTAATCCAGTCTTGATATCCAATCCGTCCTACGTCGGAACGGACTTCTCCCCCACCTTTAACGGAGCAACTGGAACTGTTGGGCCAACAGGTCCCCAAGGAAATGGAGGAATCGAGCAAATAGTTGCCCTCGACAGCGATTCGAATCCACAATCATTTAGCGCCTATTTTAGCAATCTTGTGAGTCAACTTGGAATCCAAGGGCAAAATGCAACGGCCATGTACAATAATGCCAATTCTTTGGTCAATCAAATAAGTCAGGACAGGCAGCAGGTTTCAAGTGTCTCTATAAACGACGAACTTGCCCAGATGATCCTTTACCAGAATGCCTATACGGCCTCTGCGCAGGTTATATCAACCGTGAATTCAATGCTCCAAACACTCGTTTCAATGGTGAGGTGATTTATGAGAATAACTCAAAGCATGATGAAAGATCAAATAGTCAACAACATAGATAACGTTTTAAGAAGGATATCCACTCTTCAAAGGCAGGCATCGAGCGGGAATAAATTCGATCTTCCCTCTCAAGATCCTTCAGACGCCGTTCTGACCGTAAATTACAATGCTGTCCTTGAAAAATTAAAAACCTATAAATCCTCTCTCCAGCAGGTACAAAATAACTTTCAAGGATATGATAATATAACCGGTCAGATAATGGCTGCCGTCCAGCAGGTTAATTCTCTCGTTGTTCAGGCCGCAAATGGGACAAATACGCCCTCTGATAGGGCGGCCATAGCCGATGAAATAAAACAGATAAGTAAAACGATAGCGCAGTTGGGCGGAACAAATGTAAGTGGAAATTACATGTTCGCTGGATCAAGCAATTCCAATCCAATTACCTCTATGGTCTCGGGAGGATCGACGATTTATTATTACACGAGCAATTCGGCCACATCCGCAAGGCTTTCTCTAAATATAGGAACTGTAACACTTGATAGCAATGTAAATGTTGTCGATCTCTTTAATTACACCCAAACGATCTCGGGTGCGACCCAGAGTGCGAGTTTGATCTCTTACGTGACAGGATCTGGTGGAACAGTTCATACGGGTCTACTCGATAAGATCGTCAAAGACCTCCAAAATAACAACGTTTCAGATCTTCAATCCGATCTCGGCGCCCTTCAGGATTATGAAAACTCGCTTTCAAAGGTAACAACCAAGATAGGAGCAACCGAGCAATCACTCCAAAGTCTTATGAATAGCAATGAGAGTTTAAACACGTACGTAACACAGCTCGTATCTTCCGCACAGGGGGCTGACATGGTAAAGGTTTTATCAGATCTCGCACTTCAGGAAACGGTTTATCAGGCAGCATTACAAACGAGTGCAAATTCATTGCTTCCAACTCTTGCAAACTTTTTGAAGTGATTGGCATGGTATACGAGACAAAGGTTGGAACTTTCGATATTTCAGAAGAAAATGTAATAAACTTCAAAAATGGAATTCCTGGATTTGAAAATCTCAGAAAATTCGCCGTGATCTCTCTTGCCGAGACGGAACCGATAAAGTGGTTAGTTTCTCTGGAGGACAAAAATATAGCCCTTCCTGTTGTTGACCCTTGGATAGCCTTTTCAGATTATTCGATAAATTTAAATCAATCAGTTCTTGACGAACTGGAAAATCCCGCAAAAGAGCATGTTTTGGTCTTTTGCGTTATATCTTTGAAAGAACCGGTCACGATAAATTTGATCGCTCCAATAATTATAAATCTCGAAAAAGGTATTGGTATGCAGGTCATTCTCGAGGGCACCAACTACTCAGTCAAGGAACCGATTAAGGCGCGTGATTGAGATGCTCGTTCTCAAGAGAAAGAATGGACAGGGAATAAAAATAGGGAATGACATAACTATAAGGATCCTTTCAGTTGACAAAGACGGGGTCGTTAAAATAGGAATAGAGGCACCAAGAGAGATAAAGGTATTTCGCGAGGAAATATACGAAGAAATAAGCTTGCAAAACAGATCTTCTTCCGATTTTGATATCAAATTGGCAAATATATTTAAAGATAAAGGGCCTTAAAGGCCCTTTATCATTTAGAAAGCGAATAAAAATCTATTCCAGGTCTCATCGCATTCCAGTACCAGCCTTTGACCCATGTTCTTTCAACCCGGTAACCTTCTGGCTGATTCGTCCATATATATAGTGCATTTTCATGATCTACTTCTGCTATCTTTTTAGCAATTTGTGCGCGCTGTGCAGGATCAATGGTGGTCATCAAGGAATTGACAAGTGGATCCATATGTGTCTTTGCCCAGGCAGTGTAACTTGCACCAAGTGTTGCGCCATAGGCACCGCTTGAAGAATAGTAGGCCTGTGCAAAATCGTAAGGATCTGGATAATCTGCGAGCCATCCCATCATGTACATCGGTAACCTTCCGGCAATATAATCAGAAAGGAAGGAAGACCATAATTCTCCAACCACATTTATCTGGAACTTCGGATTCAAAATTCTTGCATAATTAGCAAGAGCCTGAAGGGCAAGTTCTCTAATAGAGTTTCCGGTGTTGTAAACCGCCGTGAATTTGAATCCCTTCTGCCATAATTGACCGTTGTAGGCTTTTTTGAAATATTCTGCCGCTTTCTGAAGATTTTGCTCGTATTTTGGAAGATTTGGATCGTATCCAGGCAATCCTTCTATTATCGCACTGTTAGGCTGTATTGCCATCCCGTTCCATGCCTGCTGTATATATTGTGTATAAGGAAATAGATATTCGAATCCCTTTCTAACATCTAAGTTTGAGAAGAAATCGGGTGGAATGCCATTTCCGTCAAGCTTTCCAGATCCTATATAAGCATTTCCTTGGGCATTTATATTCCATGTAAAGTAGATATTGTCAACCTCGAGAGTTGGAAGGTTCTTTATAACCCTTATGTCTTTGTTGTTTTCAACCTCTTGCAAATATTGAACAGGAACGTATATCGTGTCGGCCTGACCGGACTGGAGATCAAGCAATCTTGTCGTAAATTCGCTTACGTATTTGATCACGGCGTACTTTGTAGGAGCCGGCCCTGCCCAGTATTTATCAAATCTCACAAAGACTATTTCTCTATTCGGTGTCCAGTACTGTATCGTGTAAGGTCCGGTACCATTCTCTATTGAAAGAAGAGGATCTTCAGAATGAGTTGGGTTATGGTAATACCACCAGTCATCGGCCTTGCCGTCCCACGCGTTGTGTTCGGCTGCCCACTTTTCATCAAGAATTGCCGAAATGTTGGATCCGTGAGCGAGAATCTCGAGAAATGGAGGATATGTCTGTGGAAGATGAATTATAACGTCATTTCCCTTGATCTCAAAATCCTTCGCAAGTAAATCAAATGCATTGATCAATGCCTGTTTGTACTTGTCATTCAAAGGATTCTTCGTGCCGGTTGCGAATATTCCTAAAGATGAAAGACTTGTGTAATTGAGCGGATTGCTAAGGCCCAGTTCTTTCGCAACTACCTGAACAATGGAGGTCACATACTGGCCATCTATCATCGGGAATAACGGACCTGCAAGCATCCATGATGGTCCACCGGATCTATCAAAGATTACGGCCCTTTCAAGCGAATAAACAACGTCTTGTGGAGTCAAAATATCTCCGTTGTGGAAGTAGACACCCTGTCTTATGTGGAAGACGTAGGTTGTGCCGTTGTCAAGAATCGTTCCGTCTGACAGAGATGGCACATTGGTGGAAAGCATCGGCAAAAATTTCGTTGTCGACGTTCCATCGTACTGGACAAGATTATCATACAGTTGCCATATGACCTCTCCCGATGCCGTATCGTAAGCCCACGCGGGATCGAGCGAATCGATAGGTCCTATAGTTTCTTCAACTATGGTATCGGGATTGACCACATTCTGAGCCATTCCGATGGAGAAAAATACCATTGAAACGGCTGCAAGAACTACCAAAAGTTTTTTCATACCGTCTTGCCTCCTCCTGATATATCCTTAAGATAAAAAGACAAAATTGATACATTTCAAGGATATCAAAAAAAATATGCGAAAGTAATTTCGAATAAAATAAGCATTTTTTATGCGATACTGTATTTTAAATGAAGTTGCATCAAATAAGTAATTAATAATTAACCCTCGTGAGCGGATGCTGTGAAATGAACAGATTTTTCGATCGATATGTTTCATGCGTGAATGTTATAACCCTATTTTATATAGTATAATTTTAAGGAAAGGAGATGTTTTTTGTGAAAATAGGCATAGTAGGTCTTGGAAGAATGGGAATGAATATGGCAAAAAGGCTTCTTTTGGGAAATCACAAAGTTGTTGCCTACAACCGCACCGAGGAAAAGATCGAAGAGATAAAGAAATTTGCGGCAGAAGGTGCGCAAAATTTGGAAGATCTTGTCTTAAAATTAGATAAACCAGCCATTGTGTGGCTTATGTTGCCTGCTGGGGAGATAACAGATGAACATATAAATGAACTTGCCAAATTCATGAAAGAAGGAGACATAATCATAGACGGCAGCAACGGATTTTATGGGGACGATATAAGAAGAGCTGGTGATCTCGCAAAGAAAGGCATTCATTACATCGACGCCGGAGTCTCCGGTGGCATATGGGGATTGGAGGTTGGATACTGCACAATGATAGGGGGAAATAAATCCGATTTTGAGTATATAGAGCCAATCTTAAAATCTCTCGCCCCCAAAGAAGGTTACATGTATTGCGGGCCTACCGGAGCCGGCCATTATACAAAGATGGTTCACAATGGCATAGAATATGCACTTATGGAAGCTTACGGAGAGGGATTCGAAATACTTCACGAGTCCCCTTACGGTAAAACTCTGGACCTTGAAAAGGTTGCTCACATATGGAATCATGGAAGTGTTGTTAGATCATGGCTTTTGGAGCTTCTCGAAGATGCTTTGAAAAAAGATAAAGATCTCTCGGAGATAAAAGGATACGTTGAAGATTCTGGAGAAGGCAGATGGACGGTAAATGAAGCCGTAAATCTCGGCGTTTCGGCAACTGCGATCGCACATGCGCTTTTCAAAAGATTTGAATCGAGAAAAGAGGATCAATTCTCAGACAAAATAATAGCGGCTCTAAGAAATGAATTTGGTGGTCATAAAGTCTACAAAGAAGATGATCACAATTGAGTGTTCCGGTAACGTGTAAGGATTTTTTCTGTACAGAATCTCATCCACAGCCCGTGGGAATAATTATTTTTGGAGCATCTGGCGATTTAACCTCAAGAAAACTCTTGCCATCACTTTTTAATCTTTTTTTGAGGGGATTGATGCCAGATGATTTTTACATTTTGGGAGTAGCAAGAACTGAATTCACAGATGAAACATTCAGAGAGAAAGTGAAGGAGTCATTAACAGGCGATAACGGTAAGATTCAGGATTTTCTTGAAAGAACCTTTTACACTCAAGGTGAATATGATTCGATTTCGCTCTATTCCGACTTGAAATGGAGGATCAAAGATCTTGAGAAGAGATTCACGACAAAAGGCAACAAGATATTTTATATGGCCGTTCCGCCTTCTTTGTATCTTCCAATTGTCGAAAATCTTGGAGATCTTGGTCTTACAAGCCAGGAAAATGCTTTTTCAAGAGTGATCATAGAAAAACCATTTGGTTTTGATCTTGACAGTGCCAATGAGTTAGATAAAAAACTTCATATGACTTTGAAAGAAGATCAGATATACAGAATAGATCATTACTTAGGAAAGGAAACCGTACAGAATATACTTATATTCAGATTTGCAAATTCGATCTTTGAGCCTGTATGGAATAATCGGTACATAGACAATGTCCAAATAACGGTTGCAGAGGATATAGGTGTAGAACACAGAGCCGGATATTACGAACATGCAGGCCTTGTCAGGGATATGTTTCAGAACCACATGATGCAACTTTTGTCTCTTGTCACGATAGAGCCACCTTCTACCTTTGACGCCGATGAAATACACAATGAAAAGGTAAAAATATTTAGATCGATAAGACCATTTCCTCTCGATGATTTAGATTCCTGGTTTGTAAGGGGACAGTACGGCAGAGGAAAAATAGACGGAAAAGAAGTCGTAAGTTATGTCGAAGAACCCGGAGTCAATCCAAATTCAAAAGTTGAAACATTTGCCGCGGCCAAATTTATGATAGATAACTGGAGATGGAGTGGCGTTCCATTTTACATGAGATCTGGAAAGAGACTTCAAAAGCGCGTAAGCGAGATCATAATCACCTTTAAAAGGGTGCCCCATTCTATTTTCCCGCAACTTCCAGTAAAGAACATACCGTCTAACATTCTCAAAATAAATATTCAGCCAGAAGAAGGGATCGTTCTTTCTTTTCAAGCAAAGCATCCCGGTCCAAAACTTTGCATGAGCACTTTAACTATGGATTTTAAATACACCGAAGTCTTTGGAACGAGACCACCCGAAGCCTATGAACGCCTTCTACTCGATTGTATGTTTGGAGATCAAACATTGTTTATAAGAGATGATGTAATGCGTGAAAGTTGGAAGATATTCACTCCGTTGATAAAAAAATGGGAGAGTGAAAAAGATATTTCAAAGTTGGATATTTACGAAGCAGGCACGTGGGGCCCGGCATCTTCAGATGAATTGATAAAGAAGGATGGAAGGGAATGGTACAACGCGCTGTAAAAAGGTTCAAAAGTATAGAAGATGTGAATGAAGCGATTTTAAAATTTCTCTCTCAATATTTCAAAAAAGATCAAAAGATCTTTACTCTTTGCCTCTCGGGAGGGAAAACTCCGCAGAAACTTTATGAAAGAATGGCCTTTGAAAACTTTCCATGGGAAAAGATCCACCTCTTCTGGGGAGACGAAAGGTATGTCCCGTATGATGATCCGCGCAGCAATTACAAGATGGCTTACGATTCTCTAATAAGAATGATAAATATACCATCTCAAAATGTGCATAAAATAAGAACAGATTTGTCTCCAGAAGATGCTGTCAAAGATTACGAAGAGACGTTAAGATCCTTCTTTGATGACGGTCCAACCTTTGATATCCTCTTTCTTGGGATGGGAAGGGACGGCCATACTGCCTCTATCTTTCCAAATTCTCCTTTGATTCACGAAAAGAGAAGATGGGTAGCCTTTACGGAAGCAAAATTAGAGCCTTTTGTAGATCGTATAACTCTTACTTTTCCCGTCATTAACAGATCAAAGAATATCTTTATTCTGGCCGGTGGACGGGAAAAAATACGGGCTTTGGAAAATTTTTCGGATGAGATTCCGGTGAATATGGTCAGATCAGAACATCTCGAGGTAATGATTTACGAAGAATAACCTAAAAGAATTAAAAAATCGTACTTTCCAATGGAATAGTATCTTTTCGATGAAGCCCAATCAACAATATCATAGTACATTTTGAGGAATTCCGTTGTTGACGTGCTTATAAATGTGAATTTGACATTCGGATAGATTTTAGAAAGAGCGGATTTGATGACATCTAATTTCCACGAACTGTCTGAAAGAGAGATGACTATATTCTCTCCCTTGAATTTTCTGAAAAGATCCGGTATTATTTCAAAATCATACCCGTTTTTAGACCATAAATTCATGTTTGTCTGATAAAATTCAAATGGATTTTGATCTGAGCAATTTATGATGACGGGCTTTATCGAAAAAGGATTGTAAAAAGGCGTACAATTTTCCATTTCCATGGCAAAATTCTTTAAAGCATCGGCATTTGTTATAAAAGTTCCATTTGAATAAACGTATGGATATTCGATTTTGAAGATTGACGGTTTTGTCTGTATAAAATGAATGATTCTCACGAATCTTGTAAAACTTATACTGCTTTTGAACTGGTTTGAAAAATTCTTGAAAGAGTAAAACAAAGAAAGTGGATCCTGAGTTTTTTCTTTTTCTATGATCTTTATAAGGTCTTCGATTGTTTCATATTGAAGCCCACTTTGATATCCTTCAAGCGCTGATTTTGTTGAGACAAGCCAGTCTGTCAGTTTTAAATTCGTGACTTTCTCTATCGCTCTTTCCATCTGCTCAATACCTTTGGTCTGGTAAATATTTGAAATGCTTTGACCATTTATGGATAGATCCGTCGGGACTCTAACGATTATAAGATTCTTCGTCGTTAAATCCATACCGACTATTTCTATTGCGATAATTCCCGCGCTATCTTTTATGACCGATAACAGATATACTTTAGAATTTGGATATTCATTCGCTATTGCAGAAAATCCGCTTTCAAAAATAGGATAAATAACTATAGAAGACAGAATTATTCCAAAAATTGAAACTATTACAGAAAGAGCCAGAAGAACATTCTTCAACTTTTCACTCCTCTTATGTAATTCCATGCTTCAACTGTTTCTGGGAGAACAAGCAAATTATTTGTGACGGCGTATATTAATTTGTTTTTTACTATGGCTTCAAATCCTTCCTTTAGAGACCGTGCGGATATTTCTCTCAACTCTTCTATGCCTTCAAAATCTCTTCCGGATTCTGTTGAATCGAGTATGAACATGGCCATAACTATTGGCGATTCGGTCGGAATTCCGGATGTATGGTAGGTGACAGCATCGAGGATCTCTCTGTCATTTACTCCAAAGTGCCTTTTTAGGTATTCGGCCGCAACTTTTCCATGAAGCAAAAGAGGCGAGAAGTTTTCGACGGGTGTTATACTTAAATTCCATACTCTCGCAATTTTGATCAATTTTTGTGGAAGGACATCTCTGAATAGATCATGAGAATCAACGCAAATCAAAAGTCTTTGGAGGTCTAAAGCATGGATTTTTGCAAAATTTACAGCATCTTCCTCCATTCTTTCTATGTGAGCCGACTTGTTTGTAATCCGTAAGTAAACACTTCCTTTGAATTTGGCCCAAGATCGAGATAAAACCTTATCTGTGTGGTAGACGGTCTTTCGAATTTAATCCCTGACGGTACAGAAATCACTGTCGCATCTGAAGGAATTGAGATGTATATCCACAAAGAGCCTGGAGTAGATGAAGAATTGATAGCCGTCACCTGATAGTAATGATCGTAAAGATCTTTTGATACCATCGTTCTTTGAATTTCTATTGATCGAGCACCGAGATCGAAGTTTTGGCCGTAAGAAAGATCAAGAGAAATTCCCGATGCCGTATTCGTGATATTCGTTTGCCCGAGAAAGTAAGTTATATCATCATTTGTCCTGTAAAGGCTGACAGTGCCGGCTGGAACGGGAAAATCGTGAGAAACTTTGGCCACCTGAACGGCATTTGTAAAATTCTGAGAGGGATTGTAGACGATATTCAACTTCTCCACCTTCACATTCTTTGAAAAAAGCGGGAGAAATACGGCTGAATTTGAGTCAAGTTCTTCTACCTTACCGTAGTCGTAAATTTTGTATCCCTCGACACTCTGAGCCTCAGGCATAGAAGTCGCTGGGGCGAAGGCAGCGTTAAAAGCCTTTACCATTTGAGGCTGGAAAGTATTTGACGTGATCAGGTTACCGGAAAGAATTGAAAGGTTGAAATTTCTAAAGGTCGTATCTGTCTTGTTCCACAATTCCACCTTGCCGGTCATAATAGCGTTATCTAAATTCAGCGTATAATAAGCCTTCCATCCAATACCATTTGTAAGGTAAGAATAAGAAATAGAGGAAGCATTGGTCGATACGATAAAGTAATTCTGAGAATCGATCTGCGGGAATGACGGGAATATAAACTGGCCCGACGGAGAAAAATATATCTTTCCATTTTCAACATTTTGAATTATAACAGGATTTGCAGAAAGAATACGTACATTTCTTACGATATTTGTCGATTCAGATGTGAATTCAAATTGTACAGTTGTACCTAAAAACTTTTTAAGGAAGTAATCGAGAGTGTAAGACTCGGCACTGTGGTATTCATAGGTGCCGTTTGCAGAAATAACAAGCGATTCCGGCATCGTACCATTTGTTGCTGGGATTATAAAAACACCCTTCCCATTTTTTACGGTAACATTTGAAGAAATGAGCGCTATTTGATTGTATGCAACTATGTTGGTCATCGAAAATGCAACGGAAAGGCACATTACGTTTAGGATCAATAAAACGAGTTTTTTCATACAAATACCTCCATTCAACTTATTCCGCTTTGAGCACCATCACCTGATATGGATCCAGCGTGATATTCAAATTTTGACCTTCGATTAAGGTGCTATCAACGAGATTTTCGAATTTTCCCGAAAGTCCAGAATCGAACTTTTGAGAGGTATTCCCGCCGTTTATGAAGACGTAGATATTTTCTCCTTCATAACTTCTTTCAAATCCAAGTACATTGTCATAAGTGCCGATAACCTTGTAATTACCATATCTTATAGCCGGTTCCTGGTGAATTTTTATCATCAATTTGTACCAATCAAAGATCTGCATATTCCATCTGGATGTGTCCCATATCATGCAGCCACGGTTAAGAGGGTCATTCCCTCCTCTCATTCCCACTTCATCTCCGTAATATATCATGGGAGCGCCCGGAAAAGTCATCTGAAGTCCGACAAGGGCCATCATTTTCTTGACATTCCCGTTCGCAGCCGTGAGAGCGCGTGGTGTATCATGGCTATCTATTAGATTCCACAAAGAATTCCAAAGTTGGGGAGGATAAGTGTTAAGGTACGCATCCGTACTCTTTACGAATGACAAGGCGCCGCTGTTGTAAAATATAAAACTGTAGGCTGCATTCTGGAAAAGATAATTCATCACAGAGTTAAAAGCGCCTTCATCAAACCATTCAGACGCATTTGTCCATATTTCGGCCACGTCGAGGGAATCAGGATTAATCTCATGAATCCAGTTATATAGTTTTACGAGAAATTGATTGGATATGACATTTGCCGAATCTATTCTCCATCCGCTTATTCCTTTCGGTGTCCAGTAATCTATGACGCCCTTTAAGTACTTTTGGACATCGGGATTCATAACATTTAACTTCGGCAAGGAAGCGTAATTTTGGAATGTTCTGTAATATCCCGGCATCTCGATAACCGGATATTTAAGGACAAAATACCAGTCTTTGTACGGCGAATTTTGCTGATTTTTTAAAAGATTTTGAAAAGCGAAAAACTGTGTTCCCGTATGATTGAAAACACCGTCCAGTATCCAGTGAATGCCATCACTTTTGAGATCGCTTGAAAGTTCTTCAAAGGTTCGAAGAGTTCCAAAGTGGGGATCTATTTCCATGTAATTTTGTGTATCGTATTTGTGATTTGATGGCGCTTCGAAGATAGGCGTCGTGTATAAGACGTTAACTCCGAGAGATTTGAGGTAATCTAAATGATCTATTATTCCCCTTAGATCTCCCCCAAAAAAGTTATCATTTGTTGGAGTTCCTCCCCAGGGAAGTGTGCCGGCCGGATCATTTCGTGGATTTCCATTCCAAAATCTTTCCGGAAAGATCTCGTAGACGATTGCACCTTCAGACCATTTCGGAACACTTAAAATTTTCACGTCAGGAGATGCGAAATCGAATGTGAAGAAATTTGATTTTGTGGCGATTCCCGTCGATCCAACCTCTATGCTATGATTCCCATTTCTTAAAATGAACTTGTATTCAAATTTAGATGTAGATGGATGAAATTCCGTTCTGAAGATGTCTGTGTATTGATCGAGGACTATCCTTTTCATAGAATATGATGAGTTATTGACCATCAAGGTGGCGGCATCCACGTCATCATGAAGTGTTTCTATAGAAAAATAAATCGTTTTAGTTGAAGACGGATCGACGTATTTAAAGGAATGTTGATCAAAATGTATATAATTCGTATGAATGATCCCGCTGTTTAGATGGCCTGTTGGCGGAACATATGTTCCAACGATTAAGACCGAGTAATATCCACCTTTTCCATTCGAAACTGTTTTAGGATTTGCAGGATCTGTTATTATCTGACCATCGACATCGAAGTTGTAATAATAGATTCCATCCGGTAGATCTATTTGAACCATCCACACGGTGCCAAAAGCATTTTTCATGACTGTAGAGGTTGAAGACCAGTCGTTAAAACTGCCAAGAACAGAAACAAACTTCGTATTTGAATCGCCCTGATAGGCAAAGGTAACTGTCTTTGAAAAAGTAAAAGAAAGGAAGAATGCGATAAAGATTGAAAGTAAAATTATCTTTTTCAACTTTTATCCCTCCTAAGATCAAAGGAGCCGGGAAGAAGTTTTTCGACAGAGGTTTTTTCGATATCACCATTTTCATTCGAAAGAATGACTTCAAAGTCGCCAAATTCCGCCATAACCTGCCTGCAGGCGCCGCATGGTGATACCGGCCTTTTTGTGTCGGCAACTATCGCGATCCGTCTGAATTTAGTCTCCCCTTCGCTGACGGCTTTGAAGATGGCTATCCTTTCTGCGCACATGCTAAGTCCAAATGAAGAGTTCTCAACGTTACATCCTGTATATACCCTTCCAGATTCCGTCTCAACTGCCGCTCCGACAGCAAAATTCGAATAAGGCGCGTAGGCATGTTTTTTTGCTTCTTTTGCTTTATTTATCAATTCCTGAACTGTCAATCTCTGTCATCCCTTTCAGTTTAAGTTCTATCTTTATTATTCTCAATCTGTTAGACTCAAGAATTTTGATCGTGAAATCATTTGTTTCGACGATTTCACCAGGCCTTGGAACCCTTTCAAAGATCTTTAGAAGATATCCTCCTATCGTTTCAAATTCGCTTTCCGGAAATGAAATTCCAATCTCCCTTTCTATGCTGTTTAATGGTGTAAGGCCATCTATTATATATGTGTTTTTATCCGTTTTTGTGATCTGGACTCTGTCTTCATCCACATCGTATTCGTCAAAAATCTCACCGGTTAATTCTTCAAGAACATCTTCGAGTGTAACAAGACCGGCCGTGCCACCGTATTCATCTACAACTATTGCTATATGCATCTTCATGTACCTCATTTCGTGAAGGAGGTCGTCTATTTTTTTCGTTTCCGGTACAAAATATGGAGGTCTCATCACATCCCTCACATTTATTTGATCAAGCGCATCCTTTTCCTTTTCATTTATAACCGATATTATGTCTTTCGAATAACATATACCAATTATATGATCGATACTCTCAGAATAAACCGGCAATCTCGAGTACTTCGACTCATCAAATTTTTTTATCGCTTCTTTAAGGTTCACATTTGATTCGAGTGTAACCATCTCTATCCTTGGCACCATGATCTCTCTTACATAGGTATTTTTGAGTTTTAAAGCACCTTTTAGTATAGCACCTTCTTCCTCTTCTATAACTCCGGCATGTTTTCCGGCATCTATTTCGAAAAGAATGTCCTCACTCGAGATAAAGGGCTCAACTGCTTTTTTCGTAAAGGTCTTGCTTATAACATTCGCAAAGGCATTGAGTGCAAAAACCACAGGCCTTAAGATGATATCCAGAACTTTTACGATAGGAAATGAAATGTTGAAAAAAGAAGCGGCATTCTCCCTTGCATACAACTTTGGCGTGATCTCACCAAAGACGACGATTATCACAGTAACAAAGATGGTGACAATTGTAAGGATCAATCCATCAGAAGAATCTTTCGGGAGAATATTGATCAAAATAACAGTGGACAAAGAAGAGATTAAAATGTTGACAACATTGTTTAAGACAAGAATGACAGTTAAATATCTGTTAGAGGCTTTCAACTGATTTTCAAAGTTCATATTTTCTCTATCACTACTTATCGCATCACGAAGTTTTTTTCTGCTGATACTTAGCAAAGAGGTTTCCGATGCAGAAAAGAATGCAGAAAGGATCAAAAGTATCACGATGGCAGTAATGCCACCCAAGATGTACATGTAACTCAGAGGATCACTCAAATGAATAACCTCCCGTATTTTGAATTTAGCCCCGTCAATGATCGTAAGG
This sequence comes from Mesoaciditoga sp., assembly GCA_002878315.1. Lineage (GTDB taxonomy): Bacteria > Thermotogota > Thermotogae > Mesoaciditogales > Mesoaciditogaceae > Athalassotoga. The sequence goes on from PNIW01000095.1 coordinate 29,623, forward strand.
CTGGGAAAAGATGATCTTCATAGATCTGTAGATTTGTTCAGCAAGCAGTAAAAGCGTTATCGAATGTGTAAAGGTCATAGGCGAGATGGAGAGCCTTAGATTAGCCCTTTTTTTGAGTTCGTTCGAGACACCGTAAGTTCCTCCAACCACAAAACATATATCTCGGCCATTTTCCATTTCGCTTCTTATCAAATCCGCAAATCGGGCAGTGTTCATCTCTTCTCCTTCAACGTCAAGCAGGATGAATTTTCTCTCCCCAATATATTTTATCAATTTTCTTGATTCTTCCTCAATGCAAATTTCCGGGTTTTGCGAGTGGGAAGATTCAATGGATTTTATTTCAATCTTTGACATCCTCTTGATTCTTTTTACGTATTCGTTGAACCCTTCTTGAAGGAAATCATTTTTTATTTTTCCAGGAAAGACTATTTCTATTTTCAAGGATTTCACCATTTAAAAATATTGTCCTGATGATCTCATTCGTAGGCATATAAGGTATGTAATCAATGGATGGAACATCTAAGAGTAGTATATCAGCTCTCTTGCCGGGCTCTATACTTCCGGCTTTGTCTCCAAGTCCTATCGCGCAGGCTGCGTTAAGGGTATGGGCCACAATGGCCTGCGCCGGGGTCATGCCCATGTAATTGACCGCAAGATGGATTGTAAAGAATGGAGAATAAAATGTATTCGATCCCGGATTAAAATCAGATCCCAAGGCAACAGGAACACCGGAATCTATAATCTTTAAAGCGGGAGCAAATTTGTGTCTTAGATAAAAACTCGTTAAAGGCAAGAGCACGGCAATCGTTTTATTTTTCGACATTTCATCGATTTCCGAATCATCACACATGGCAAGATGATCAACACTTATAGCGCCTAACATCGATGCGATCTTCCCGAATCCATTATTTGTAAGTTCATCAACATGCGCTTTTAATTTAAATCCCAATGATCTAGCATAACTGAGATATTCGCGCGAAAAATCGACCGAGAAAGCTCCCTCATCGCAAAAAACATCGACAAATTCGGCAAGATTCCTTTCTTTAATTTCTTCCATCATCAACTTTAAATCTTCGAAAAATAACCTTTCTCCTTTTGGAGGAACGGCATGGGCTCCCAAAAAAGTTGGAACTATATTTTGATCTGTCAAAGTTGAGATAGATCTTATCGCCTCGAGTTGTTTTATTTCATTTTCAAAGTCGAGACCGTAACCGCTTTTGCACTCAACAGAAGTCACGCCATTTTTTAGCATCCATCCAAGGTATTTAAGTCCCGCAGTTACAAGATCATCAACACTGGCTTTTCTTACATCGTTAACGGTCAAATGAATTCCGCCGCCCGCTTTTAGAATGTCGGCATAATTGCTTCCCCTTGATCTCATTATGAATTCTTTACTTCTTTCCCCGACAAATGGTATATGCGTATGCGGATCGACGAAGCCTGGGATCGCTATGAGACCTGAAGCATCAAAAAAATCGACGTCTCGATTTTGACTGTCTACGGCCACGATTTGGCCATTTGAAATAAAGATGTTTGCCGTGAAAGTGTCTAAAGTATAATCAGTTACCGCTTTATTTCCACAGGCGGTTATTATCTTCGCATTTCTTATTTCAAAATTCACTGATTTTGTCGAGTAATTTATTTTCTATCACCTTGTCAGAAGACAGATCGTCTATCCTAAGATAAAATTTGTAAGTTTGAATTATCGCATCCATCGGGATCATTCCTATTATTTCGGACCCGACTATCGGTACACCATATCTTTCGGCCTCGATCCGGATCGTTTCAAAGACTCTATGAAGAGGGCTCTTTTTGTAATTTGTCATATTCATCGATACCTGTACTATGCCTTTTTCCTTCAAATCAACCCCTATGGCCTTTACGAATTTATACCCTCCAGAGGAATTTCTCACCGCTTTAGCGATATTTTCTGCTATTTTCAAATCCTTCGTCCCAAGATTAACGTTAAAGGCTATAAGATACTCTCTTGCTCCGACCGCAACTACGCCTGCCGTGGGATGAACCTCATCTGGGCCAAAATCGGGAGCCCATTCCGGTAATTTTATCTTTTCAAAAAAACCCTCAAATTCTCCCTTCCTTATATCGGCAAGATTTTCTCTTAAAGGAGTTGTTGCAGACTTTTCATAAAGATAAACGGGTACTTTCAATTCCTCTCCGATACGCTTACCGACTTTTTTTGATATCTCAACGCACTCTTCCATCGTCGAGCCCTTTATCGGAATGAAAGGAATCACATCTACCGCTCCCATTCGTGGATGTTCTCCCGTATGGTGTCTTAAATCTATGAGCTCAACAGCCTTTTTAGACATCTTGAATATAGCCTCGCTAACGCTTTCAGGATCTCCAACGATGGTAATTACAGATCTGTTATGATCTTTGTCCATCGACCAGTCAAATACCCATACATTATCGGTTTCTTCAGCCATTTTCACTATTTCTTTGACTACTTCCTCCCGCCGTCCCTCGCTGAAATTAGGGACAGACTCTATTAACTTTTTCAAGTTCATCACCCTCTGATCATTTTGAAATTTTGACCTTTGAACTTTCTATTATTATATGACGGTATGGTTCATTTCCGACCGAGTAAGCCTTTATATTTGGATACTGAGAGAGAATCTCGTGCGCAATCTTCCTTTCATGAATATTCATGGGTTCAAGTGATATTCTTTTCGTACGACCGCTTTCGATCTTCTTGATTGATTCGGTGACGATCTGTTTTACAAAATTCTCCCTTCTCGTTCTGTAATCATTTATATCGACTTTAACTGAAATCCTGTGATCATTTATTTTGTTTATATACACCGAAAGGATATGTTCGATCGCTTCCATCGTATGGCCATGCTTTCCGATGAGATTTGAAAGAGGACTGTCTGATTTTATTCTGACAGAATAAGACAACATTTCTTTCACAATATCGACATTTATTTCGACCTTCTGGTTGTAAAATCCGATCAACTTTTCCAAAAATTCCTTTATTTGCCTGACGTTAAAAGTGTCATTCAAAGATACCTTCACGATGGCATTTTTTGATCCTATTCCCAAAAATCCCTTTGATGGTTCCTGAACAACTGAAAAATCAAGTTCCTCTTTTTTTGCCTGAAATTCTTTGCAGGCGGTCTCAAGACACTCTTCTACACTTTTGGCTTCGAATGCTTTTTCCATTTTTTGTCCCCCCACTGGACTTTTGGATTCATTCCGAACAACTCTCTCCACGTTATGCCCTTCATGTGATAAATCTTCGCCGCAACGTAACTTGTCAAAACCTGCATCCCTGAAAAGGTTGTGTAATAAAGGAAAAGGCCAACTGGGAAACCTATGAATATGAATTCCATGACTGCAGACAGGCCTGCCGAAAGCCATGCCTGGCTCGGCTTTGTACTTGTCCACAAAGAAGACCAAAGGGTAAAAATCACAATAAGCAATAGCAAGACTATATTTTCTTTAATGCCTCCAACAGATAGATCATTCCATATCAAAAACTGCGGATTGTAGGCAAAGACCTCTCTTGAATAAAAGATGACATAATACAAAAGCGCAAGTATTGGAAACTGTATCAAAAGTGGAAGGCATCCTCCCGCAGGATTCACACCTTCGGCCTTGTAGAGTTTCATCATTTCTTCCTGCTGCTTCTTGGGATCCTTGTACTTTCTCTGAAGTTCCTGAATTTTAGGCTGGAGATCTCTCATTTTAAGCATTGATTTCAATTGGACATGAAATAGCGGATAAAGTACTACCCTTACAATTACTCCAAATAGTATTATCGCCCAGCCATAATTACCGGTCAGATCGTAAAGCCAGTTAAGAAAGGCCACGAATATGTACATAAACCAAGAATACCACGGTTCTGATCCCGGATAGGTCCCTATTAAATTAGATATAACGTCATACTTTTGCGGAAAAACCGAAAAAATAAGAGTGTTTTTAACAGGTCCCATGTAAATTTTGGCGTCTAAATTTCCAGAAAAGGTCGCAATGCCATCGTTGCTAAATGTACCATTTGAAAGAGATGAAAATGTAACTATACCTTTTTTGGAATAGTAGGATCCAAAGATATCGCCACTTGCACGGTTGAAGTTAGACTCAAGAGTTGGAAATGTCAAAGATAATGTCATATCTTTTGGTGCTTTTACCGAAACAGTAACTTCGTAATCTGGATTGTTGACAAAAGTTACAGATTTTTCGATTCTTGAGCCATTAACGTTGTAAAAGAAATTCAATGTTACATTCGATTTTGTATGAAAAGTGCCGCTTCCCGTTGGAGAAATCGTCCAGCCTGACGGCATCAGAGGTTTTCCTTCGTAATAGAGTACAAGACCATCGCCCGTGTTTTCCCATGAATGAACATTTTCATAAAAGACACTGTACTCGTTTTGCAAAACCCCTTCTTTAAGATCTACTGAATATTTGTAAAGTTTGGTTGTGACAGTTGCCGTTGTTGCCGAAAGCGAAACTTGAACTTCGGGAATAGCAAAGGCAAGAGCGCTTAGGGTAAAGACAAGAAAGAGTAGCACAAAGACATTTTTGGTCACCTGCGTTTACCTCCAATTATGAATTTTGTCGGTACCGGATCTTCTCCACCTTTACTGTAAGGATTACATCTCAAGACACGCCATACAGCAAGTATTACTCCCTTAAAACCGAATCTTTCTATCGCTTCTATGGCGTAATTCGAGCAAGTTGGCGTAAACCTGCATGATGGGGGTTTCAAAGGGGAAATGTATTTCTGGTAAAAACGTATAGGCTTTATAAGTATGTCCCTAAGCCTCATTTAAGTTCTTCCTCTCGAGATTTGAGAGTAAAAAAAGGAAAGAAGATCTGAATGTATCGAATTTCATCTTTTCAAACTGATCTTTTAATTCCTTTTTGGGTAAAACGATCATATCGATTCCTTTTTTAGGCTTATTCGTTCTGAAAGTTTCACGGACATACCTTTTGAATCGATTTCTGAAATGAGCCTTCCCGAATTTTTTCGATACCACAATTCCTATTCGTGGCCGTCCTAAATCGTTGAAGATATATTTTACAACTAAAAGATCGTTCGATACACTTTGACCTTCGAGAAAAATCCTTTGGAAATCCTTTTCTCTTTTGAGTCGGTTCATCGGTTCAAATGTATTCAAACCGTTAATCTTTTTCTTCCAGCCCTTCTTCTGTTACTTAAGACTCGCCTTCCGGAATTCGTTCTCATTCTTGAAAGAAACCCGTGAGTTTTAGCCCTTTTCCTGCTCTTTGGCTGATAAGTACGTTTCATAAAGCAACCTCCTTAACATGTCATCTTCGTAGAATGATTATACAAAGTGAATTAAACATTGTCAAGATCAATTTGTTTTATTGCGATAATAAGTAGATGGCTTGCGGCATATAAAATTTAGGATTGATAAATTTCAATTGAAATTGCCAATCGCAAATTCAGAAATTCGATTGTAG